>PFWI01000087.1 GCA_002791075.1 bacterium (Candidatus Ratteibacteria) CG_4_9_14_3_um_filter_41_21
AGCCGAAATCACAACCGCAATAATCGTTTTTAAAATCGGAACTTTCGGAAAAAGATAGATACATAAAAGCAAAGGGATGATTGCTCCGCCCACATTGATGGCGATATTTTGGTTTCCGGAAAGCAAAGGGATATTGATGAGACTTCCAATAATAGAGAGGAAAAAGATGAGGGTGGCAACCGCCGGACTTATGCCTATCTTGACCAGGGCATGCCCCACCAGTTTCATCTGCAATAGAAAAAAGAGCAGCGGAAGCAGGAGAATAAAGAGCAAAAATAGAAGAATGGATAAGGGTAAGAATAACATAATTTTACCGTAGTGCTACCACAACCTTTATAGCCACCAGATGGGAAGATAGGTGAATTTTGCTTCTTGCTTGAAATCAGACTGGTGAGCAATATAGCCACGCTCTACTTTATATCTTTTCAGGAAGGAAAGGAGACCACGGTGGGATTTGCCCAATCTCTTTATCTCCAGGGGGAAAAGATGACCATCCTCCTGAATAATGAAATCTACCTCCGTGCCATTTTTTGCCCTCCAGAAACAGAGATTGCTTCCCTCCTCTTTTCTCTTAAGAAGACTGGCAAGAGCAAGGTTTTCCAACAACCTCCCGATGTCATCACGGGTAGAAGAAAAACTTAAATTGCCAATGAGGTAATTCCTTAAGCCGGTATCCAGAAAATAGGCTTTAGGAGATTTAACCACCTCTTTCTTCTTGTTGGTAAAGTACGGAGAAATTAAAGCAAGGATATAGGTATCCTGCAGTATTGTTAGATAATTGGAGATGGTAGCTCGGGGTAAACCCACACTTTTGGAGAGTTCCTGTATATTCAGAAGCCCACTTGATTGGGCGGCCAAGATTTTTACCAACTGGTTAAATTTGGCAATATCCTTTAACCGAAAAAGGCTTCTGATATCCTGATAAATATAGGAGTCGACAATCTCTCCCAAAACCTTTATTTTCTTCTCCTTATCTGCCTCCAGAGCAACGCGGGGGAATCCTCCGTAAATCAGAAATTCCTGAAGATAGCGTTGATAATCCTGGGAGAAAAATCTACCGGGGTCATCCTTCTGGATAAAGGGGTTATCTGGCAATAAACTGGCAAGTTTCTCTTCATTTTTGAAAATGAGGAATTCACGAAAGGAAAGGGGATAGAGATTAAAGACAAGCTTTCTACCAACTAAAGAGTCCTTAAATTTCATCTTAATCAGAAGAGCGGAGGAACCGGTAAGAATAAGTTTGAATTTATTGCTATAGTGGTCAACCATCAGTTTGATGAACTTGGAAGGATTGCTCAGATACTGAACCTCATCAATCAGGAGATAATTCTTTACGGTTAAGTTGGCACCAGAGATTTTTAGATATTGAATGAGCTCTTCGGGTCCAGAATTTAGGATTTCCAGGTGCCTTGAGTTCTCTAAGTCAAAACAGAAGGGCTGACCGGGTGGTTGGATTTCCTTCTGGAGAAGCCTGAGAAGGGTTGTTTTTCCAGTTTGTCTTGCTCCTAAAATTACAATTGCTTCCCGGTCAGGGAGAAACTTAATTATTTTTGTTCTCAGACCTCTATCAAAAATTTTCTCTACCATTTGTAAAGATATTATACAAATAACCTTACTATTTGTCAAATTTGGTTACAAATAGTAAGGTTATGGCTACTTCTTTCTGGTAGCACCTATGAGGGCAAGTCCTTTTAAGGTAAGATATGGTTGAATATTATCAATACTTTTAATCAGGGGAGCCAGCGTCTCTATCCAGCCGCCGGTGCCGATAACCAGCAGTTTTTTCCGGTAATCCTTCTTGATTTTTCTGATTAAACCGGCAATGGCCTCTGCCGAACCATAGATGATGCCGGATTGAATGGCACTGATGGTCCCTTTGCCCATCAGAGTTTTTGGTCTTTTTATAGGTATTTTAGGCAAAAGCGCGGTTTTTTCCGCGAGGGCTTCTGCTGAAATTCTCAAACCGGGTAAGATTATACCGCCAAGGTACGCCCCTTTTTCTGAAACTAAATCAAGGGTGGTAGCGGTTCCCGCATCAACGATAATTGCCGGTTTCCGATAAACCGAGAAAGCCGCAAGAGCGTTGAGAACCCGGTCAACCCCTACTTCTTTTGGGTTTTTTATCTTAATCGGGATGCCGCAATCTTTTGCTTTGATAATCTCCGGTTTTAAAGAAAGATTTCTCCGGCAGGAAAGAGCGATTTTTCCGGTTAAGGAAGGGACCACCGAAGCAATAAAAACACGGCTTACTTTCTTCTCTCCGATGAATTTTTTTAGGGGAAATTTCCGCCAATCCTCTTTCGGGAAAAAGGAAGACTTAATTAATCTTTTCCCCCGGAAAAGACCCAGGTCAATTTGACTATTACCAATATCAATTGCTAATAACACTATTTATTTGATTGTCTTTAAGGTATCTCCTTTAGCAAAATTTTTCCCCTGGACAACGTTGCAAACGGAATATTTCTCAAAGACCGAAGTTACCATAATCTGGCCCACCAGTTTACCCTGAACCATTCCCAGGGACTCGCCGGTTTCCGGGTCAATCAGTTTCTCTCCCGATTTATAGACGACAAATTCATCTCCGACTTGAATATTGTAATTACTCCCGCCATTAATGTAAACTTTATCTTCGATGACGTTTGCGACTTTCCCTTCCCAGCCGGAAATTTCCGTCGCGCTAAGGGTGGGGACACTCTCCAACACCTCGGAAATAATCTTAACTGCCTCTTCAATCGCGTTGCGGGAGGCTTTGCCGATGGGGGTTTTCTGGAAACTGCCCACACCAAAATTTACCCCTCCGCGAGACACGCCAAGGGCAAGACCACTCTCACTGCAAGTGCCTACTGCCCGTTTGGAGGCCAGGATTTGGCCGGTGGTGGTATCGTAAACGCGCAAATCAATTCCTACATGCGCCTTGGAACCGGCAACCCCTATTCCGATTCCTCCATAAGAAAGACCCACTCCTCCTCCTCTCTCTTGCTGCTCAAACTCAGTAACCGCTCCATAGACCATAAATTGGGCGCCAATAATCGCTCCGGTTTTTGCTCCGGTTTTTTTGCTGATTCTGCCGGCGGAAACTAAATCCTGTTCTCCGATGATATCTTCCACCCTTTGTCTCTCCAGAACAGTAAATCTTCCGCTTTCCATCAAAGCTGTGGCCAGCATATCGCTCATTCCGGTGCCAACATTATCTCCGGTCCACCAGGGATGAGCCGACTTGTCCTCAAAATCAGCCACGGCAATTCGTTTTTTCGTCCCCTGGTAAATTTCCTCATCCGCGCATAAACCCACTATCCCTAAAAACGAGAAAACTAATAGCAAAATCAAAATCTTTTTCACCATTTTCGTCTCTCCTTTTTATCTTTTTTTAGGGCAGTATAATCTCATCAATAGACTTTATAATCTCTTGTGCCTTTACCTCAATTTCTTTGTTGCCTGCATCTACCTCTCTCTCAATTTTTTTAATCAGTTCGGTAATACCCTGAATCTTCCTTTTGGTCAGTTGTTCGCTAACAGAAAGGACAAGATCGATATTTTTGCCTGCCTTTTCAAGCAATTTTTTAGCGTCTCCGAAATTAGATGCTTTAGCGCTAATCGCCGCCTCTTTTAGATAAGTTTTTGTTTCTTCCAGATACGGGAAAGCAAGTTTTTCTACTCTTGCCTCAACATTTCTCTCCAGCCTTTGATAAGAGATGCGGCTCTGGCGAGCTACCAGAACAGCAATAAGAGAGATTATTACCAATACCCCAATAAAAATTAACTCTGCCTTTTTCTTTTTATTCATATTCATTCTTCTCCTTTTGAAAGATTATATCCTGCATGATAGAATAAGTCAAAAATGAAGAAGTATAAACTGGTTATCTTTGACCTGGACGGAACATTAATTGACGCTTACCCGGCTATCGCCGAAGGGATTAATCAGATGCTTAAATCTCTCGGCTATCCGCAACAAAAACCTAAAGGGATTAAAAAAAGTGTTGGCTGGGGCGTGGAGAGACTCATCCATCCTTTGGTTAAAGAAAAGGATTACCCCAGGGCCGTTGAAATCTATCTTAAATCCCAGGAAACCCTTCTTCCCAAAATGGCAAAACTTCTTCCCGGGGCAAAAGAAGTCCTTAAAAAATTAAAGGGAGAAGGTTATAAGTTAGCCGTGGCCAGCAACCGGCCTTCCGGTTTCTCGACCTTCCTTCTTAAATTTCTGGGGATTGCTCAATATTTTTCTTTCGTGCTCTGCGCTGACCAAATCAACAGTTACAAACCCGAAGCAAAGATTTTGTCTTTAATTATGGAAAAATTGCGGGTTTCTCCCGGGGAAACTCTTTATGTCGGCGATATGGCGCTTGATGCCGAAACCGGAAAAAGGGCCGGCGTAAAAACAATCATTGTTCTTACCGGTTCCAGCAGTAAAGCAGAGGTGTTGGCGGCAGAACCGTTTAAAGTCATCAAGCAACTTTCCCGATTACTCCTTCTGCTAAATAAAAATACGCTACTATAAGTTGCCAATTTTTCCGG
>PFWI01000132.1 GCA_002791075.1 bacterium (Candidatus Ratteibacteria) CG_4_9_14_3_um_filter_41_21
ATCCCTTCGTCTTTCCATCTTTCTCTTCACTTCCTCCATCTTTTTAATAAATTCCGGGCTATAACCTAATCCTCGAAAACCCTGAAGGCAGAGAAGGTGATGAGCCCTTATTTTCATCGATCTATCTCGCCATTATAGGACTTTTTAGGAAGAAGAGAAGCAGAGATGCTGGTCGCCAAGAATGCTTTGAGGAGATCTCCGGGAATAAAGGGCAAGACCGCCATCATCAGTATTTTAGAAAGGGTTAATTTCAACAAAAACCAAAGCCAAAGAGCACCGGCGGCATAGAGAATTAAAACTCCAACCAGCATTAATTTTAACTGAGGCCAGAAGAACCTATTGTTTATTTTTCTATCAACCTCTCTACCGATAAATAAGGAGGCAAGGATAAAGCCAATGAGATATCCGGCAGTAGGATTAGCAAAAAACGCGAAGCAGGAAAGGGAACTCCAGCCGGCAAACCAGGGGATTCCGGAAAGTCCCAAAACAAGATAAATCGCCATAGAGAGTCCTCCGTAAAATCTTCCCAGACAAACACCGCTTAAAAGTACCCCCAGAACCTGTCCGGTAATCGGCACTGGCGTAAAAGGCAAGGGAATTCTGATGCCGGCTAAAAGCCCGGTGCAAGCCGCCATTGCAAAGCAGAGGCCTATTTTATGAAGAGCCGAAAGGCTTTCCCGCCAAAGAAACGCTTCTAACCGCAAAGACTTAACTTTTTCAACCATATTTCTCCTTAAATTAATCGGACGCGGATAACATCAGGATTCTGATGAAGTGTCATTGCGAGGTCATAGACCGAAGCAATCCGACGAAGTCGTTGCGAGGAGTCCGCCCAGTAATATTGG
This sequence comes from bacterium (Candidatus Ratteibacteria) CG_4_9_14_3_um_filter_41_21, assembly GCA_002791075.1. Classification (GTDB taxonomy): domain Bacteria; phylum Ratteibacteria; class UBA8468; order UBA8468; family UBA8468; genus UBA8468. The sequence goes on from PFWI01000132.1 coordinate 846, forward strand.
CGGACGACGTGGCAATCTCATCTTTTCGTAGAAGTGAGGGATTGCCACGCTCATTGTCATTCGCTCGCAATGACGGGCGGTGCTGTTATCTGCGTGTATCTGCGGAAATTCCGCTACTGGACTATCATCTCTCTTCAGTAGGAATATGCGGGAAGATTAACTTCCCTGAAATTACTGACAGCAACTCTGCGTCCCATTTTATGTTTTGGAGCGGAGAGAGGAGGATTTGAACCCCCGGACCCGTGAAGGTCAACGGTTTTCGAGACCGCTCCAATAAGCCGCTCTGGCATCTCTCCTGAATCCTGCACGCCCAGGCGGACTTGAACCGCCAACCTACAGGTCCGCAACCTGTCGCTCTATCCAATTGAGCCATGGGCGCAAATGAATATTTTTTAATTAATCCTTTTTTAGCAGAACGCCTTCGGCAGCCTTTATTCCTGCTCCCAATTCAAACTTATAGCCTAATTCAGAAAGCGCCATTTCCAGAGCGCCAATGGCTAAAACAATATCCAGTTTATCAAAATAGCCAAGATGAGCAATGCGGAATATCTTTCCCTTTAATTTATCCTGGCCGCCAGCAAAATTGACGCCATATTGCTCTTTCAGCCGCTTGGTTAACTCAACGCCGTCTATTCCTGCCGGAACTTTCACCGCGGTTAAAGAGTCTGCCGGTTTTTCGGCTAAAAGTTCCAATCCTAAGGCTTTTACCGCTGCTCTGGTTGCTTCCGCTAAAATTTTATGTCTTTTGATAATGTTCTCTATTCCTTCCTCTTTAATTGAATCCAGGGATTTTTTTAAAGCAAGAATCAAAGAGACCGGCGGAGTAAAAGGAAAATCAGATTTCTCCAGAGATTTACGGTATTTTTTAAGGTCAAGGTAGTATTTGGGCAACTTTGAATTTTCTATTTTGCCCCAGGCCTTCTCGCTCACCGAAAGAAAGGATAACCCCGGGGGAAGCATCAAGGCTTTCTGGCTCCCGGTAATCACCATATCCAGATTCCATTCATCGGTTTTGCAGGAAATAGCTCCCAGCGAACTAACCGCATCAACCACCAACAAGGTATCGGAAAACTTCTGTATGATTCTGCCAATACTTTTGATATCGGTAAGTACCCCGGTAGAGGTCTCGCAAAGGGTCGTAAAGACCGCTTTAATGTTCTTTTCCTGAGTAAGAATTTTTTCAACCAATTCCGGTTTTACCGCTTTTCCCCACTCCACATCAAGAGGAACAACTGCAATCCCGTAAGAAGAGCAAATTTCTTCAAATCTTTCCCCAAATTTACCCCCTTTAATTACCAGGGCTTTTTCTCCGGGAGAAAGAACGTTGCTTACCGCAGCCTCCATCGCTCCGGTACCGGAAGAAGCCAAAATAAAAACAGGATTTTTTGTCTGAAAAAGATACTTCAAACCTTCTTCTGCTTCCCCGGCAATTTTCATAAATTCCGCGGTGCGATGATGAATAATTGGTCTTGCCATCTCTAAAAGGACATCCTCGGGCACCGGCGTTGGTCCCGGAGTGAATAATCTCTTTTTCACTTTAAAGCCTCCTTTAACGCTTCATCCACATTTTCCACAAAAATAAATTCTAAATTCTCCTTGATTTTCTGGTCAATTTCGCTTAAATCTTTTTCGTTCTCCTTGGGTAAAATCACCCTTTTAATCTCTCCCCTCTGGGCGGCAAGAAGTTTGTTCTTTAGTCCTCCGATTGGAAGAACCTTCCCGCGCAGAGTAATCTCTCCGGTCATCGCCGTATCTCCTCTTAGCGGTTTTTTAGTCAGGCAGGAAACGAGAGCGGCAGCAATGGTAATCCCCGCGGAAGGACCGTCCTTGGGAATTGCTCCCTCCGGAACATGGATATGAAGGTCAAATTTCTTAGGGAAGTCTTTTTCAATCTTTAATTGGTCGCTATGCGCCCGAACATAAGAAAACGCCGCCTGCGCCGACTCCTTCATCACTTCTCCTAATTTCCCGGTAATCAAGAGATTGCCTTTGCCTTTCATCGCTAAAACTTCCGTAAAAAGCATATCGCCGCCGTATTCTGTCCAGGCTAAACCAGTAGCCACCCCAATCTTATCCTCCCTCTCCGAAACACTGAAGGTAAATTTGGGAACCCCTAAATATTTGGTTAAATCGGCCTGGCAGACATTTACTCTCCCCCCCTCCTCAATCCTCCCCCTCGAGGGGGGAGGCAGATGGGGGTGTAATCCAGTTACAAATTCTTTGGTCACTTTGCGGCAAATTGTAGCCAGCGCGCGCTCTAACTCGCGCACCCCCGCCTCCCGGGTATAATTTCTGATAATCAGAAGAACCGCATCATCGGAAATGGAGATTTCCTCCTCTTTTAATCCGTTGGCTTTTCTCTCTTTAGGAAAGAGAAATTTCCGGGCAATTTCCAATTTCTCCCAGGTAGTATACCCGGGCAGAGAAATTGTCTCCATCCGGTCAAGAAGAGCGAAAGGAATATTAACTTCGGTGTTGGCGGTAGTAATGAAGAAAACATCCCGGAGGTCAAAACCAACTTCAAGATAATGGTCGCTGAAAGAAGAATTCTGTTCGGGGTCAAGAACCTCAAGAAGAGCGCTGGCAGGGTCTCCGCGGAAATCAATGCCCATTTTGTCCACTTCATCCATTAAAAATACCGGGTTTTTCACCTTGGCCTTTCGGATAGATTGAATGATTCTTCCGGGAAGGGAGCCAATATAGGTGCGGCGATGCCCCCTGATTTCAGCCTCATCCCTGATACCGCCTAAAGAAAGTCTCACGAATTCCCTGCCCAAAGCCCGGGCTACCGATTTGCCAAGAGAGGTCTTGCCTGAACCAGGAGGTCCGACCAAACAAAGAATCGGACCTTTTGATTCATTGGTCCTTTTGCGGACTGCCAAGTATTCCAAGATTCTCTCTTTTGGTTTGGTCAGACCATAATGGTCTTCATCAAGAATTTTTTCCGCATTTTTGATATCCAGATTATCATTAGTTTTCTTGTCCCAGGGCAGAGAAATCATCCAATCAAGATAATTTCGTATAACCGTCGCTTCCGGGGAAAGAGGCATCATTTTTGAAAGTCTTTTGATTTCCTCCATAGACTTCCTCTCCGCCTCCGGGCTCATTCTTGCCTCTTTAATCTTTTTCCTTAAATCAAGAATTTCAGAGGAGGACTCTTCTTTCCCTAACTCCCGCTGAATCGCCTTCATCTGCTCCTGCAGATAGAAGTCTTTTTGTGTTTTCTCTATTTTCTTGAAGACTTTGCCCTGAATTTTTTTCTGAACACGAAGAATTTCAATTTCACGATTAAGAATACCGGCTAAAACCTTCATTCTCTCTTTAATTTCAATGCTCTCCAAAACTTTGCTCTTATCTTCCATCTTTAAGGGAAGATATCCGGTAATATTATCGGCAAGCCGCTGCATATCCTCAGTAGCAATAATCGTGCCGATAATCTCCCTGGGCATAATCGGATTAAGTTTATTGTATTCTTCAAACTCTTCAACCACGGCCCGGCGTAAAGCCTCTATCTCCATATTTTTTTCAGCTTTTTCTTTAATCTTCTCGCCGGAGAGAGCAAAGTATTTTCTGTCGGAGAAAACTTTTGAAATTTTCAATCGGAAGAGACCTTCTACCAATATTTTCATTGAACCATCCGGTTGCCGTAAGGACTGGAGAATCTTAGCAAAAGTGGCAAAAGGATAGAGGTCAGAGAGTTTTGGTTCTTCCTGGTTCGGTTCTTTCTGGAAGGTAAGAGCGATGAAATTATCACTACCCCTGGCTTCCTCAGCGCTATTGATTGAACGCTGTCTCCCAATCAGGAGAGGAAGGACCATCGCGGGAAAAACTATCGTATCCCGCAAGGGAATAAACGGCAAAACCTTCTTTACTCTAATCTCCTCTATTTTTTCTTCTTTAAGCATTGGTCTTTTACTTTTTGCTTATCTGCAGCACTTCGTTAACAATTCCGTATTTTACGGCCTCCCCCGCGGTCATAAAGAAATCCCGGTCGGTATCCTTCTCAATTTTCTCTAAGGATTGTCCGGTATGTTTGACCAGAATTTTGTTCACATACTCGCGAAGCCGCAACATCTCCTTGGTCTGGATAGAAATGTCTGCCGCAGCCCCCTGGGCAGCACCCCAGGGCTGGTGAATAAGGACGCGGGCTGAGGGCAGAATATAGCGCTTCTCCTTTGCTCCTCCCGCAAGAAGGACTGCCGCCATACTTGAAGCCTGGCCAATACAGTAGGTAGCAACATCGCACCTCACAAACTGCATGGTGTCATAGATTGCTAAGCCAGCGGTAACCGAACCTCCCGGAGAATTAAGATAAAGACTAATATCTTTCTTCCCGTCCTCCATCTGCAGAAAAAGCATTTGCGCCACGGCAATATTGGCGGCCATATCATCAATATCTGAACCAATAAAGACAATTCTATCTTTCAACAATCTCGAATAGATGTCATATGCTCTCTCTCCCCGGTTAGTCGTCTCAATCACATAAGGAATCAATTGACTCTTCATAATGTCTCCTCCTTTTTTGGACGCAGATAAACGCAGATGGACAGGATTAAAGATTCAGTATTAAATTATTTACTACTTACTATTTATTTTATTTCTTATTCCTGTTTTATCTTGAAGTTATCTGCGAAAATTCCGCTACTGGACTATCATCTCTCTTCAGTAGGAATATGCGGGAAGATTAACTTCCCTGAAATTACTGACAGCAACTCTGCGTCCGATTAATTTAATTGCATAGGAATTTCCTTTTTCTAACCACGAATTAACGCGAATTACTCTAATTCGTAAAATTCGATAAATTCGTGGTTTT
>PFWI01000095.1 GCA_002791075.1 bacterium (Candidatus Ratteibacteria) CG_4_9_14_3_um_filter_41_21
CTGGGTTCGGTGTATGCATTTTCAAGCAGTAGACCATATTCCGGATGAGGAGTTTGGTTACTGGGTAGAGAATTCTGCAGTCTGGCAAAAACAGGGGTTGCCTGAAGGAATCAACCTTCGCGATGATGCCGTAAGCAACCAATATTTTGGTTTTTCTTCGCATAGTGGAGTATCTGCAGGATTAGGTCTGATTCCTGGTTTTGAATCCAAAGTAATTAAAGAAGATGAGAAACACCGGGTTTTCATTGATGCCGACGGAGTGAAAAAGGAAATCTTTAAGGACGGCACTTCCAGTATTCCCCATTTTATTGATTTTCCCCTTAAAGGGCGCAGGGAATGGGAGGAACTTTTTAAACCGCGTCTAAATATTAAACTAAAAACTCGGTATCCGGAGAATAGAGGGGACTGGGAGCAAATAAAAACCCAATTCAATAACCCTGATTGGAATAAACCGGTGGGAATTAACATCGGCAGTCTTTTTGGGTGGCTGCGTGATTGGGCCGGGTTTGAAGGCATTGCTCTCCTTTGCTATGATGATTTTGATTTAGTTTGTGAGATGGTAGAGCATTTAGCCGCTCTGACCTGTTCGGTGATTAAACGGGCAGTAGAGGAGATAAGAATAGATTATGGAGCCGGTTGGGAGGATATGTGCTTTAAGCAAGGTCCAATTATTTCACCAAAAATGGCGCGTAAATTACTAACCCCAAATTATAGGCGCATCAGCGACCTCCTTAAGAAAAATGGTTGTGACATTATCTATACGGACTGTGATGGCAATATCAATGATATGATAGAGCCCTGGATGGAAGGCGGCTTAACCGGGATTTTTCCGGTAGAGGTAGCGGCTGGTTCTGACCCGGTGACTATCCGCAGGAAATATAAGGAGAAAGTAGTGATTCTTGGCGGGGTAAATAAACGCGCCTTAATTAGCGGGAAAGATGCTATCCGGGAAGAAATTAAGCGAATCAAACCCTATGTCAGAGAAGGTGGCTGGATTCCCCATGTTGACCATCGTTGCCCTCCGGACGTTACTTTTGAAAACTATCTTTATTACTTAGACGTGAAACGCGAAACCTTTGGGATTCCTAAACCTGAAGAATTTGAATCCCGACCTGAGATTAAAAAAATAAAATCAAAGTGGAAGGGCATTCCATTGGCGGTATAATGAAAATTATTGTCTGTATTAAACAGGTGCCGGATACCACTGACATAAAAATTGACCCGGAGACCAATCGGATTATCCGGGAAGGAGTAGAAGCAATTATTAACCCTTATGATACCTATGCCATTGAAGAAGCACTTCGGTTAAAGGAAAAATATGGAGGAGAGACGATTGTTCTCTCGATGGGTCCGCCTCAGGCCGAGTCTGCTCTGCGGGGGGCTTTAAGTTTAGGGATAGATCAAGGGATTCTTTTAAGTGATAAGGATTTTGCCGGAAGCGATACTCTGGCTACCTCTTATACTTTAGGACAAGCAATTAAAAAAATTGGGTTTGATATTATTATCTGTGGGAAGGAGGCGATGGATGGCAGTACCGGCCAGATCGGGCCGGAATTAGCCGAGACCCTGGGTATTCCCCATATTGCCTATGTAAGTAAAGTTATCGAAATTAAGGAAAAAAGATTAAAAGTAGAAAGAATGATGGAAGACCATTACGAAATTTTTGAAACTTCTTTTCCGGCACTAATCACCGTTACCAAGGAAATCAATGAACCGCGCTTGCCCTCGCTCCGGGGGACCCTGAGAGCAAAAAAAGAAAAGATTACCGCCTGGAATGCCTCTGATTTAAAAGGAGAGAAAGAAAGGTTTGGCGCCGATGGTTCTCCCACCTGGGTGATTAAGGTTTTCCGTCCGGAAGTTCGGAAGCAAGGAATTATCCTTGAGGGAAATGTTTCTGAAATTGCGGATAAACTCTATCAAGAATTAAAGAAACAAAATATACTATAATACTTAATTTATTGTTCGGAATTTCAAAGTTTCCCCTCACCTACGTTTCCTCTCCCCAAGGGGAGAGGATGGAGGTGAGGGGGCTAATTTATTGTATGGAATTTCAAAGTGTTCCCCCTTACCTAATTAATTTCCTCTCCCCAAGGGGAGAGGATGGAGGTGAGGGGGCTAATTTATTGTTCGGAATTTCAAAATTGTAGCGGTGCGATTTATCGCACTCTTTATGTCTAAAAAGGAAAGCAGAGATGAAGGATTTTAAGAAGCCCGGCATATTGTTTATGGGGACTTTCCCTCCCCGGGAATGTGGAATAGCCACCTTTACGCAAGACTTAACCACGGCTTTAGATAAAAAGTTTTCTTTAATATTAAAATCTGGAATTCTGGCCATGAATCGCAACGGAATCAATATTTATAATTATCCTAAGGATGTTCTGTTTCAGATTAATGATGATGATATCCAGAGTTATACCGATGTAGCAAAAATGGTTAATTGCGCCGATAATATCAGGTTAGTGAATATACAGCACGAATTCGGTATATTTGGCGGAGAGTATGGCAGTTATCTGGTAGCTTTTCTTGAAGCACTGAAAAAGCCAGTCATAATTACTTTTCACTCGGTCTTAAAAAATCCAAACCGGGTCCTGAGAAAAGTCGTAGAGACCCTTGCCAGGAAGTCGGCGTGTATTATTGTAATGATACAGGCTGCCGTTGAAATCCTGCACCGGGAGTACCAGATAGAAACAGATATTAGAGTAATTCCGCATGGGATACCAAATATGCCATTTAAACCAAGTATAGAAGAGAAAGAAAAAATAGGTTATGGGGACAGAATTATTCTTTTATCGTTTGGAATGATCAATCCGGGTAAAGGTTACGAATATGTAATTGATGCCCTTCCCAGGGTTGCCGAGAAGTTCCCGAACGTGCTTTACCTAATTATCGGTGAGACTCATCCGATTGTAAGGAAAGAAAAGGGGGAACAATACCGGAACTTCCTTGAAAATAAAGTGAAAAACTTAGGTTTAGAGAATAACGTAAAATTCTATAATAAATACGTTAAACGAGAAGAGATCATCCAGTACTTGCTGGCCACGGATCTTTTTATATGTTCGAACATTGACCCTGGTCAGGTATCAAGCGGTACGCTATCATATGCAGTTGGTGCCGGCAGGGTCGTAGTTTCGACGCCATTTCTCCATGCGACAGAACTGGTTACGCCGGAAAGAGGGGAGCTGGCTGAGTTCGGAAATCCAGAGTCGTTTAAGAGGGCAATCCTGAGAATTTTATCCGATCCTAAATTAAAGGAAAAGATGGAAATTGATGCTTATGCCAATACCAGAGAAATGACCTGGGATAATGTTGCATTAACCTATAATAGTCTGTTCAATGAGTATATTGATTTATATCGCGGCTACTGGATTAAGATACCCAAAATCAATCTGAATCATTTTATGACGCTAACCGATAATTTTGGGATGATTCAATTTGCCGAGCATACCCAGCCAGATTTCTCTTCCGGGTATTCCATTGATGATAATGCCAGGGCAATGCTCGTATGCTGTATGCATTATAATACCCTCGGGCAGAATTTAAAAGCAGCAGACTTGCTTGAGAAATACTTAAATATTATAAAATACGTTCAACAGAGTGATGGAAAATTCTATAATTATATTGACGAACACAGAAAGGTTGATCTGGAGCGTTGGAGTGCAGACACCCAGGGAAGAGTATTGTGGGCTCTTGGGTATCTTATGAATAGCCAGGGAATTCCTGCTCAAATAAAAGAAGAGGCGGAGAGGTTGTTACTTAAAGGTTTGAACATTATTGACCGCATCGAATCACCGAGAGCGATTGCATTTTTAATCATTGGATTATATTTCTTTAACCAGGCAAAACCCTTAACGTTAAATGTCGAAAAGATTCGGAAATTAGCCGATTACATTGTCAATTGTTATCGGGAAAATTCTTCCCGGGAATGGCCGTGGTTTGAAAAAACCATTACCTACTCCAACAGTAAACTTCCGGAGGCGCTTTTTTGTGCCTACCTGGCTACCAAAGATAAAAATTATTTAGAAATTGCCCGAACAACCCTTGATTTCCTTAAAGTCATTACCTTTGAAAATGGATTATTTTCGCCCATAGGACAGGATGGCTGGTATACAAAAAATGGCAGGAAAGCTTATTTTGACCAACAACCCGAAGAAGTTGCCTCAATGGTGCAAACCCTGATTCTAGCCTATAAAATTACCCAACAAGATTTATATCTGAAAGATGGCATCACTGCATTTCAGTGGTTTCTCGGCAGGAATTGCCTGAACCGTATGGTTTATGACGAAGTAACCGGAGGCTGTCATGATGGTCTTGGGGAATCCTCGGTAAATCTTAACGAAGGGGCTGAATCGACATTGTCCTATCTGCTGGCCAGAATCTCGGTAGAGGAATTCATTAAAAAAAGCAAACCAGCCCAATTAACAGTTTCGTAAATTCCATTTTACGGGGGTAAACCCCTGTCACTACCTGATGATATTGGTTATTGGTAGTGTCCCCCCTTGTGGGCGTACTTTCGCAGGGGGGTCATTCCTG
>PFWI01000236.1 GCA_002791075.1 bacterium (Candidatus Ratteibacteria) CG_4_9_14_3_um_filter_41_21
TGTGTCTCCGTGACTCTGTGGTGAATATTTATTTTTTCTTTCGTGTCTTCTATATTTCGTGATTTCGTGGTAACGGTTTAAATGGAGATTCCCAGCCAATATAACCCGAAAGGGATTGAGGAGAAATGGTATAGGTTCTGGCTTGAAAGAGATTATTTTCAGGCGCAAAACAATTCTAAAAAGCCTTCCTATAGCATCGTCATTCCACCTCCCAATATTACCGGAAGTCTGCATATGGGACATGCTTTAAATAATACCATTCAGGATATTATCATCCGTTATGAAAGAATGAAAGGGTTTAATTGTCTCTGGCTTCCGGGGACCGACCACGCCGGAATTGCCACCCAAAACGTGGTGGAGCAGATGTTGTTGAAAAAGGGAATTACCCGGGCTGACCTCGGAAGGGAAGAATTCCTGAAAAGGGTATGGGAATGGAAGGAAAATTATGGCAACCGCATCAGCGAGCAATTGAAAAGACTGGGAGCATCCTGCGACTGGAGCCGAGAGCGTTTCACGATGGATGAAGGACTTTCTAAAGCGGTTACCGAGGTCTTTGTGCGCCTTTATCAGAAAAATCTTATCTACCAGGGTAATTATATTATTAACTGGTGCCCGAGATGCGAGACCGCACTTTCCGATGAGGAAGCAGAACATCAAGAGAAAGAAGGATTTCTTTATTACATCAAATATCCCTTGGTTAACGGGAAAGGCTTTCTTACGGTTGCTACCACCAGGCCGGAAACGATGTTTGGGGATACTGCGGTGGCAGTTAACCCCAAAGATAAACGGTATAAAAATTTTATTGGCCAGGAACTGAGATTGCCTTTAACCAGGAGAAAAATCCCGGTAATTTCTCATCGTTTGGTTGACCCTGATTTTGGCAGCGGCGCAGTTAAAGTTACCCCGGCCCACGACCCTAACGACTTTTTAATCGGCAAAGAGAGAAATCTTGCCTTTATTACCGTTATTGACACCAAAGGAAAAATGAATCAAGGAGCCGGCAAATTCGAAGGGCTTGACCGGTCTGAGTGTAGAAAAAGAGCGATTGAGGAATTAAAAAAAATTAACCTTTTTGAAAAACAGACTATTCATCACCATAGCATTGGGCACTGTTACCGCTGCAATACAATTATTGAACCGTATCTTTCCCAACAATGGTTCATAAGCATGAAGCCTCTGGCCGAAAAAGCCATCAAGGAAGCAAAAAATGAAAAACCGAAATTTTATCCTCCCCGCTGGAAGAAGGTTTACCTTAACTGGCTGGAGAATATTCAAGATTGGTGCATTTCCAGACAAATCTGGTGGGGACACCGCCTGCCTGTCTATTATTGTAGCAGATGTCAGAATACAGGCAGTTCAGAGTTAAGAATTAAAAGTTTAAAGTTAAAAGTCCAAAATTCAAAATTCAATGAGGGAGTAATTGTTGCAAAGGAAAAACCGGAGAAATGTCCGGTTTGCGGCTCAAAAAATTTAATTCAGGAAACCGATGTCCTGGATACCTGGTTTTCTTCCTGGCTCTGGCCTTTCTCTGCTCTTGGTTGGCCAAAAGAAACCGAAGATTTAAAGAGATTTTACCCTACTGACACCCTCGTGACTGCCCCCGAAATTATCTTCTTCTGGGTTGCCAGAATGGTGATGGCAGGAATAGAGTTTAAAAAAAAGGTCCCTTTCTCCAATGTTTACCTCCATGGCACAGTCCGGGATGCGCAAGGCAGAAAGATGAGCAAATCTCTGGGTAATGCCATAGACCCCTTACAAATCATTGATGATGTAGGAACCGATGCTCTTCGCTACAGCATTGTTCTTATCACCGCTACCGGTCAGGACCTTTTTTTAGGCAAAGACACTTTTAATCTGGGACGAAATTTTTGTAATAAAATCTGGAATGCTTCAAGATTTATTTTGATGAATTTGGGAGAAAATCCACTCCCCACTCCCCACTCCCCACTCCCCATTGGTGCTTTTTCTCTGCCACAGCGGTGGATTTTAACCAAACTCAACCTTCTTATTAAAGACGTTACGAATTCTTTAGATTCTTTCAGGTTTAATGAAGCGGCGCATTCTCTTTATGAATTCTTCTGGCATCAGTTTTGTGACTGGTATTTGGAGACCGCCAAAATAGAGTTAAAAGTTAAGAGTTCAAGTTACCCCTCACCCCTCCCTCTCCCTCAAGGGGAGAGGATAAAGGTGAGGGTAAAAAAGGAAATTCCTATGCATTCAGAGTTAAAAGTTCAACATTCGTTGACTATTCTTGCTGATGTGCTGGAGAATAGCATGAAATTGCTTCATCCTTTCATTCCCTTTATTACTGAAGAGGTCTGGCAGAGGCTAAAGGCAGTAAAAAGTGAAAAGTTAAAAGTTAAAAGTTCAGGAAGTATTATGACCAGTGAGTGGCCAAAATCTAATCAAGAACTAATAGATAAAAACTCTCTTGCGCAGATGGACGTTCTAATCAGCCTGGTTGTTGCAATTAGAGATTTGCGGGCAAGATTTCACCTTCAACCCTCACAAGAAATTACCATTATTTTGGTGACGGAAGAGAAACAAAAGAAGAAAACCGTGGCGGAAAACAAGTTTTATCTGAAAGCCCTTTGCCGGTTAAAGGAATTAAAGATAGAAAAAAGTTTTCTCAGGGAGAAATTGCAAGCGAGAAGTTTAATTACGGGAATTGAGATTATTCTTCCGTTAGAGGGGGTAATTGATTTAGAAATTGAAAGGGAAAGAACAAAAAAAGAAATCAGGCAAATAGAGGAAGCATTAAAAGCCACCGGGAGTAAATTAACCAGCAAAAACTTTTTAAAGAAGGCTCCTCAACCAGTCGTTCTGAAGGAAAAGGAGAAAGAAAAATCTTTCAGGGAAAAATTAAAGAAATTAAAGGAAACAGCTGATTTTATAAGGTAGTGCGAGGCTTTATAGCCTCGCTAATAGGCGACCCTGAAGGGTCGCACTACTAACGGAGGTGAGGCAAAATGTATGCGATTGTTAAATTTAAGGGGAAGCAGTATAAAATAAAGGAAGGAGAGGAATTTGACGTTGACCGAATCGACGCTCAAAAAGGCGATAAGGTTAGCATTGACGACATTCTTTTTCTTTCTCCTGATAACCAGGAACCTCTTTTTAGCCAGGAGAATTTAAAAAAAACAAAGGTGCTCTGCGAGGTGCTAAAACAGGGAAAGGGAAAGAAAGAATTTAGTTTTAAGACTAACTCAAGAACAAACTATAAAAGAAAAATTGGTTTTCGTCCCTCCTTTACCAAACTAAAGGTTTTAAAGATAGAATTATAAAAACTTTTTCATGAAAGAAACAAGGCCAAAAAACTTCAGGGGAGTAAGAACCATTCTTATTATCACTGGGGAGGAAAATAATTGGGATGAAGAGCGAAAAGAAAGAGAATTAAGGGATTTAGCAAAAAGTTGCGGTCTTTTAGTGGTTTTCACTAAGGTTATCAGGCAAAAAGTTTTTTTTCCAGCTACCTACATCTCTAAAGGAAAGATAGAAGTTATCCGCCAGATTACCGTTCAAGAAAAGGCGGGTCTGGTCATTTTTGATCAGGAACTCTCCCCTACCCAGCAAAGAAATTTGGAAAATATTCTTGAGTTGAAAATTATTGACCGCACCAGTCTGATTTTAGAAATCTTCGCGCAACATGCTCATAGCCGCGAAGGAAAACTCCAGGTAGAGTTAGCCCAGTTGATCTACCTGCTTCCGAGATTAACCGGAAAAGGCGTGTTGCTCTCCCGATTGGGAGGAGGTATCGGCACCAGAGGTCCCGGAGAGATGAAATTAGAGGTAGACCGCAGAAGAATCCGGGAAAGAATTAGCAAGTTAAACCAGAGGATAAAAAAACTGGAGCAACATCGCGCCCTTTTGCGTCAGCAACGAGAAGAGAAAGGGTTTTTTCTGGTATCCCTGGTTGGCTACACCAATGTTGGCAAATCCACTCTGATCAATAACCTTGCCAAAAAGAAAAACGTCTATGTTGACGACCGGCTCTTTTCTACCCTTGACCCGAGAACGAGGGTGGTTTATCTCTCCAACGGAAAAAAATTTCTCTTTACGGATACGGTTGGTCTTTTGCATAAACTTCCCCATCATCTTTTCCATTCTTTTAGGGCAACTTTGGAAGAATTACGTTACGCCGATTTGCTGATTAATCTCCTTGACGCATCCAGTTCATTCATTGACCAGCAAAACGAGACCGTACTTTCCACATTACAGGAATTAAAAATTGAAAATCAACCGATTCTTACGGTTCTCAACAAAAAAGATTTAATCAGAAATAAATTTCTCCTGGAGAGATTAAGAAGAAAATTTCCCGAGGCCGTCTTCATCTCCGCTCTCACCGGTGAGGGCTTAAAAGAGTTAAAAGAAAGAATAGCAAAAAATCTGCCTAACCACGAATTAACACGAATAAAAAACAAAGATTACCACGAAGACACGAAGACACGAAAAACTATCACCACTTTAACCACAAATAAAATTTTACCACAAAGGCACCAAGACTCAAAGCACTCCAAGAAAAAATTTATTTATAATTCTTGGTGAACTCTGTGTCTCTGTGACTCTGTGGTGAATATTTATTTTTTCTTTCGTGATTTCTATATTTCGTGATTTCGTGGTAGTCTTTTCTCTGTGTCTTTGTGTCTCTGTGGTGAATATTATGATGAAAAAAATTGTTTCTGTTTTAAAACATTGCAGAAGTTTTTTAATTACTTCCCATATTGGCCCGGATGGGGATAGCATCAGCAGCCAAATTGCCCTGGCCCTCCTTCTGGAAAAACTGGGTAAGAGAAAAAAAGTAATAATTATTAACGAGCATACGGTCCCTCAAATTTATCGTTTTCTGCCCCACGTCAACAGGGTTTCCGCTCCTTACTCTCTGCTGCCTGCTCCCTCTTCTTTTGAAATTGCAATTGTTCTGGATTGCAGCAATTTAGAAAGAACTGGAAAGATTAGCTCTCTGATTTCTACTCCCCGCTCCCCACTCCCCACTCCCTTAATAATTAACATCGATCATCATCTGGATAATAGCTTTTTCGGCGATTTTAATTGGGTTGATAAAAAAGCCAGTAGTGTCTCCGAGCAAATTTTTTCTTTGAGCAAAATTTTAGGGCTTCCTTTAAATAAGAAATTGGCAACTCTACTCTATACCGGAATTATTACCGATACCGGTTCTTTTCAATACCATCTTTCGCCCACCACCCATAAAATTATTGCAACTTTAATCTCTAAAGGGGTAGTCCCCGAAGAAATTACCAAAAATTTGTATCAGAACCTTCCCTTTGCCTCTTTAAAACTCTTTGGCCTTGCTCTTGCTACCTTAAAGGAAAATAAAGTTCCCACTGCTTTCTTGCGAAAGCAAGAAGTGGGGAAAGACGGCAAACTCTGCTGGATGAAAGTTACCCGGGAAATGTACCAAGAAACAAAGAGCTTCATAGAGGATACCGAACCCTTTATTGATTATCTCAGACAGATTAAAGATGTCAAGGTTCTCTTTATTTTAAAAGAGAGTTCAGAAAATAAAACCAAAGCGAGTTTTCGCTCTATCGGAAAATTTGACGTGCAAAAACTCGCCAAGAAATTCGGTGGCGGCGGCCATCGGAACGCTTCCGGCGCCACCTTGAACGAACCAATAGACCAGGCAGAAAAAACAATCCTGAAGGCGATTAAACTATGGATGGGTTATTAAACACTAATAAACCGAAAGGAATTACTTCCTACGATGTCATCAGATTCATTAAGAAGAACTTTCATTTTAAGGGAAAAATCGGTCACAGCGGAACTTTAGACCCGGCAGCCACCGGAGTGCTTTTAGTCTGTCTGGGGAAAGCAACAAAACTTTCCTCTCTTCTGATGGCCCAGGAGAAGGAATACGAGGCAACTTTAAAACTTGGAATAAGAACCGATACCCTGGATGAAAAGGGCAAAATCCTCTCCAGAATAGATAAAATTTCAATAACCGAAGAAGCGACCAAGAAAGTTCTTTTCTCTTTTATCGGAGAGATAAAACAGGTCCCTCCCCTGGTCTCCGCACTTAAATATCAGGGAAGAAGAATGTATGAGATTGCCCGGGAAGGAAAGGATGTCCCCCGAAAAGCAAGAAGAATAATAATTAAGGAAATTAAGATAAAAGAAATTAAAATTCCTTTTATCTCTTTTCGGGTGGTCTGCTCTAAAGGAACGTACGTGCGAGCTCTATGCCGTGATATCGGGGAGCAACTGGGCTGCGGCGCTTTTCAATCCAATCTTATCCGAAAACGGATTGGCCCATTCTTGCTGAAAGATGCCCTTACCCTTGAACGGCTAAAAGAAAGGGGGCTATCTTCTTCCTTAATCCCAATTTCTGAAGTTTTTAATCTTATTAAAAGGGTTACATCCAAAAATTGACATTTATTTTGTATAATGTATAATTATACATTCTCATATAACTATAAAAAGACTCTCTATGTCAAGAACTAAACAAAAATTAATAATAAACAGAAACTAAAGCCCCTGATTTAATCA
>PFWI01000008.1 GCA_002791075.1 bacterium (Candidatus Ratteibacteria) CG_4_9_14_3_um_filter_41_21
AAAAGTTTTAATTCGTGAAATTCGAGAAATTCGTGGTTATTATTATTTCGTGTCTTCGTGCTTTCGTGGTAAGTGTTTTAAAAGGAAATTCCTATGTAATCAATCTTACTTTATCTTTTTCCTCAAGATATTTTAAACCACAGGCTTTGCAGATTGCAGTTTTCCCTTTAAAATTTAATTTTTCGCCGCACTGGCAGACCCAGCCCGCTAACTTTGCCGGAACTCCGACGCAGAGAGCATAATCCGGAATATCCCTGGTTACTACCGCCCCCGCCCCTACAAAAGCGTATTGGCCAATGGTATGACCGCAAACAAGAGTACAATTTGCCCCCAGAGACGCTCCCTTCTTCACTAAAATTTTCTGATATTGATTACGCCGATTAACATGCGAACGAGGATTAATCACATTGGTAAAAACCATACTTGGCCCGCAGAAAACATCATCCTCCAGAGTTGCCCCGGTATAAACCGAAACATTATTCTGAATCTTTACGTTATTGCCGATAATTACTCCCGGGGAAATCACCACATTGCCTCCGATATTGCAGTTTTTCCCGATTTTGCTATCTTTCATAATATGGGAAAAATGCCAAATTTTGGTTCCTTTTCCGATAGCGCAAGGTTCTTCAATAACTGCCGTGGGATGAGCAAAGTACTCCCCCCTTCCTCTTTCCCTCCCCGCCTGGGGGAGGGATGAATTGTCTTTTTCCCCTCCCTCGAGGGGAGGGGATAGAGGGGAGGGTGAAACAGGAATCCCGCCAGAAGCAAGGGAGTTCTCTGCCGCCTCCAAAACCCTCAACACCCTTAATCCCTCCGCTCCATCCGTTTGCGGAGTTTTCCGAGTTTTTATACATTCTGCAAAGTGCCTACATTCTAAATAAAGGGGTTCTTCGACGCGGAAGGAAATAGGCTTCCCTTCTCTCTTCTTCGGGGTAGGAATACGCCCTTTCCACTCTACCTGATGCCGGAAAAGAGTAAGTTTATTTTTCGCTAAATCATCAAAAAGAACCATACCTTGCTCCCCTACAACAATAAGTTTTTGTTCTTTGTAAGGGTGAAGCCAACTGACCAAGATATGAGCTCCTACCCCACTTTTGAAACGAAGATTAGTCACGGTGACATCAAAAATGTGCGGATTAAGATAAGCCGAACCAACCGCACCGACGCTTTCCGGTTCTTCTTCTAAAAGATGCAGAATCACCGAAATATCATGCGGGGCAAATGACCAGAGAATATTCTCCTCAGTTCTGAATTTACCTAAATTTAGCCGATTAGAATAGAGATAGTAAATTTTTCCGAGTTTCCCTTTTCGGATAATCTCTTTTAGTTTAACCATTGCGGGATGATAGACTAAAAGATGACCAATCATCAAAATGGCCTTTTTCTCTTTTGCCAGATTGACCAGTTCTTTTCCTTCCCTTACCGAAAGCGAAAGCGGTTTTTCAACAAAAAGGTCTTTTCCGCTATTGAGAACTTCCTTGCCTAAACGAAAGTGGGATGCCGCCGGCGTTGCCAGAACTACTCCTTTTACCGCTTTATTTTTTAGAACTTCTTCAAATATCCTAGTCGTCTTAATTTGAGGATATTTTTCTTTAAAGAGAGTAATTTTTTGAGAATCTTTTTCACAGATGAGCAATAGTACGCCGAGTTCAGCGAAATTTCTGACTAAGTTTTTGCCCCAGTAACCGGCTCCCACAACTGCAATATTCTTTTTCATTTTTCCTCTACAATTCCTTGTTGTAATGGCAGAGTTTACTCTGCTATTGTAGTTGCAAAGCTTGCTTTGCTATGTAGTTGTCAACCCTGGTTGGACGAGCAAGCTCGTCAACTATGTTACTTCATTGTTGCTATGACAGAGACAATTCGCTCTGCGGCCTTTCCATCCCAGAGGGCAGGATAAGAAAAATGGTCGCTGTCCCTATTTTTGTTCAGAATTTTCTCTGCCTCTTTGATAATTTTCTTTGTGTCATTACCTACCAGGATATTAGTGCCCTGAGTGATAGTCATCGGTCTTTCGGTGGTATCGCGCAAAGTAAGGCAGGGAATGTTCAAGACAGTTGTCTCCTCCTGCATCCCACCGGAATCGGTCATCACAAATTTGCTGTTCATCATCAATTGGAGAAAGTCAAGATAGCCAAGTGGTTCAAGGAGATGAATCCCCCCCTCCTTTATCCTCCCCATCTTGAACTTCTCCATATTCTTTCTTGTTCGCGGATGAGCCGGAAAGACAATGGGGATTCTTCTGGAAATTTCCTTTAGCGCGCTGATAATCTTAAGGAAATTTTCTTCATAATCTACATTGGAAGGTCGATGCAGGGTTAAGAGAGCATATTCCCCTCTCCTTAAATTTAGTTTCCTTAAAATTTTTGATTTTTGACTTTTGGTTTTTAATTTTAACAATGTGTCTACCATTACATCCCCGACCAAAAAAATCTTTTCCTTCGGAATTCCTTCCTTTTTTAGATTCTCATTGGCATCAATCGTCGGAGTGAAAAGATAATCCGCGAGAACGTCAACGACAACCCGGTTTATCTCCTCTGGCATCCTTCGGTCATAACTGCGCAGGCCTGCCTCTATATGAGCAATGGGGATGTTTAATTTTGCGGCAGAAAGAGCGGCGGCCAAGGTTGAATTTACATCTCCCACCACCATCACCAAATTCGGCTTCTCCCTAAAAAGCACCTTCTCAAACTCCATCATTACTCTTGCTGTCTGCTGGCTATGGGTTCCTGAGCCCACACCCAGATATATATCGGGTTGAGGAATCTCCAAATCCTTAAAGAATACCTTTGACATTATGTAATCATAATGCTGACCGGTGTGAACAAGTTGCCATCTTATACGGTTCTTGTGCTGCCGATTGTACTTTTTTATGGCTTGGATGATGGGAGCAATCTTCATAAAGTTTGGCCGCGCCCCAGCTACCAGAACAATCTTCATTTCTTTTTTTAACCACGAATTATACGAATTAATCGAATTTAACATTATTCTTTAATTCGCATAATTAGAGAAATTCGTGGTTGCATTTCCTTTAAGAAGGTTCTTTATGTATATTTTAAGGGGCTTACCAAATTCCTTATCGGAGAGTGCCAATTCAAGAAAGGTTTTGTAATAACTCTCAAAACTACCCACATCATACCTTTTTTCCCCGGGTTCTAACTTTACTCCATATACGGGGTAACCATTTTTAATCAGTAATCTTAAAGCGTCGGTTAACCATAATTCCTTTTGGCGCGGTTTTATCCGATGAATCATCTTGAAGATTATTGGTTCGAAGATAAACCTTGCCGCGGAAACGAGATTGCTCGGCGCCTTTCCGGATTTTGGTTTCTCAATGATATCCACAATCTGGAAAACTCCCTGTTTTGAATTTTGAATTTTAACCACCCCGTACTTTTTTATTTCCCTGGGAGACACCTCTTCAATGGCTAAAACTGCCGCCGCCTTTTTCTGCTGATAAACATCAGCCATCCTTTCAAGGAGAGAAGGAGAAGAAGAATCTTTGATTAAGGAATCACCATAGGCAACCACAAACGGCTCATTTTCTACAAATGGCTCTGCCGGCAGAAGGGCTCCTGCAGTTCCCTTTTTTTCTCCCTGTCGTATGTAAAACGGAGCCGGCTTATCCTTTTCAAAATAATCCTCAATCGCCCGTTTCATCTTTCCGGTGACCAGGAGAACTTTGGAGATGCCAACGCCTCTAATTTCTTCCAGAACATAGTGAATGATTGGCTTTCTTCCCACCGGGAGCATCTCCTTGGGTTGCGAGCGGGTAGCGGGAAGCAATCTTGTTCCCAAGCCCGCCGCCAGAACTACCGCCTTCTTTATCTTCATAGTTTCTCCCTACAATTACAGAAAATCTTTTTATCTTCTCAGTTCAAATTTCTCTCGATAACCAAGAAAAATCTCCAGTGGTACAATAATCGTATTTCCCTCTTCTATAAGAACATCTCTACTGATTAGCATTGCTCGATTGTCTTTAGAGATTTTCTCTCGCGCAGGAAAATCTTCGGCACTAACTTTCCTTTGGTACTTTACTTCAAAGAAAGAATATTTTTCTCTGGAACGAACAACAAAATCAATCTCTCTGCTTGCTGTCATTCCATAATAAAGTTGCGGATAATTCCTCTTTAATGCTGCTCCTACCAGCATCTCCGCAATCTTTGGCCTTAAATCCTGTTTCAAAAATGTCCGGCGTAAATAATTGTAAGCATCGTCTAAAAAATCTTCATCTTTTGCCAGAAATGTCTGCAAAATAAATGGGTCATAGAAATAGGCCTTATGATTTTTCTTAACATCCGTTCTCTTCTCATCTACAGAAAGGTAGGGAACTTCAAAAAGAACAAACATCTTTGAGAGGATTTCCAAATAGTCCCGGGTAGTCAAGTGAGATATTACTCCACTTTCCCGGGCAAGTTTATAGTAAGAAAACGGAGTGCCAAGATGCTGAAAAAGTCTACCAGAGATTCTTAAAGCAGTTTCCTCTGATTTGCCAACTTTATGTAAATCCCCTTCAATCCAGCTGATGAGCATTTCATAGAGGAAGGACGGGATAAAGCCCTCATCGTAAAAGTAATTAATATTGCGTAAGAATCCTCCGGTGAGGAGATAATCCTCAAAAAATTTTTGTAGCTCTGCGAAGTGCAAAGTAAAAACCTCCCGATAGTTCATCCTTTTCAACTCTGGATTAACCAGACTCAAGAATTCAGAGAAATCTAAAGGAAGCATCGTAATGTCTGGCTGAAAAATTTCTCCCCGACGGCCTGGAAGTCTCTCGGAAGAGAACTTTATATCCAAAATATTCGAACCGGTTAAAAGTAAAGTTACATTTTTAAGGCTGCCCTTATCGGCTAAATCCTTGATAGCTCTTTGCCACTCTTTAACAAAAGAAATTTCGTCGAGAAAGATGTAAATATGATTTTTCAACCGTGGCGTTACAAAATTAAGATATTCATTGAAAATCGCAAATAATTGGTTATAATCTCTAACTCGATCACAGGGGTAGAAAAATATTGTTTCTCGGGGAACATTTTCCTCAAGGAGTAAGCGACGAATGAGTAATTTCAAAAAAGTAGTTTTTCCCACCTGGCGTGGCCCTCTTAAGGTTAAAATAGCATCCTTCTGGAGGGGAAAATCAAAATAGACCTTGGGCAACCATTTAAATTTTTGACCTTCAAATTCAGTAATCTTTGTATCTTCCTGGATAAGTTCTTGCCTTAACCACCAGGGATTATGAGATTGTAATTGAGATTTATCCATTTCATCCTTTTTCTTGTTATTCACATTAACATACTT
>PFWI01000240.1:0-6094 GCA_002791075.1 bacterium (Candidatus Ratteibacteria) CG_4_9_14_3_um_filter_41_21
CCGGTACAAATTTCTACCGGAGCTTTCTATGTTGATAAATATGAAGTAACCAATGAGAATTATAAGAAATTTATTGATGCTACCGGCCATCGGCCGCCTAAACATCCAGGCAAGAGTAAATATGATATCTGGCAGGGGAATGATTATCCGGCAGATTTGGCCAAACATCCGGTAGTCAATGTTTCCTGGGAAGATGCTGCTGCTTATGCCAGGTGGAGCGGTAAGAGGTTGCCCTCTGAAATCGAATGGGAAAAGGCTGCTCGGGGAATCGATGGGAGGCTCTATCCCTGGGGAAACAAATTTGAGGAGAACAGATGCAACGCCGGTGCATTTGGAAGAAAGGGGACTTCTCCGGCAGGTAGTTACTCTAACGGCATTAGTCCTTATGGCTGTTTTGATATGGCGGGTAATGTCTGGGAATGGAGCTCCACCCTCTACGATACTAAACATAAATGGCATCTTGCCCGTGGTGGTAGTTGGGCTGATGGAGAGGGAGAAATTACTACAGTAGCAAGGAGTAATCCGATTACAGCAAGCCCTACTGGTGGTTTCCGTTGCGTAAAAGACATAGAATAACTCCAAATTTTCTATCTCCTACCCTCTCATAAAGAAAAATGATAAAGATTGGTAAAGTGAAGTTGGGTAAAACTCCTAAAATATGTTTAACTTTATGCAATATAAAAGATAGAAATTCTATAAAAAAAGCAAAATTTCAAGGAGCGGATTTATTGGAATTAAGGATAGACCAATTCCAGAACCTTGACGAAAAAGATATTATTAAATTTATTAGAGGAATCAGAAAAGGATGTTTACCCCTTATTGCGACTGTGCGGAGTAAGAGGGAAGGGGGAAGATGCTTATCCGACACTAAGCGACTCAGATTGTTTAAGGCGGTTATTCCACTGGTAGATGCTGTTGATGTTGAATTAAGTTCTCGGAAGATTTTAAATGAGGTTGTAAAAAAAGCTCATCATCACCAAAAAATAGTTATTTTATCCTACCATAATTTCAAAAAAACACCGGTAAATGAGGTATTGGAAAAAATCATTAAAAAGATAAAATCTCAGGGTGGAGACATTGTTAAAGTTTCCACTTTTGCGAAGAAGAAAGAGGATGTCATCCGACTTTTGGAAATTACCTTAAAATACAAAGATAAAAACATCATTGCTATTGCTATGGGAAAGATTGGCGCGGTTTCCCGCGTATTTTTCCCGTTTATCGGGTCTCTTCTCACCTACGGATACGTAGATACTCCTTCTGCTCCGGGACAGTTTTCCCTAAATGTTCTGCGCGAGGAGATAAAGAGGTTTGATTCCGCATAGAAAAAATGGAATTGAAAAAAATACCAGGAAGAAATGAGTATGGGACAGGTTGTTATCTGGAAGAAGGAAAAAGATATCGGGGGAAGATTATTCTGGATAATAAACTTTACCTTCAGGGAAAAGAAGATTTTGCGGAAACCTATATTCCTCTGGAAAAAATAGAAGCCGTCAGAATAGAAAGAAACCGGATAGAAATTAAAGTATATCCGTCCTTACTAACCGCCTACACTGCCACAATAGAGGGAAATGGGAAAGAATTAAAAAGATTGATTAAAGACCTTGTTGTGAAGATCGGTCTTAAAAAGAGGTTTTTCAAGAGGGAATGGGTCGGAGAAATATATTCACGGTAGTGGGGGTGGGGGGAATAGAAGTGTGGTTGTTATGGAAAAAAAAGAATGTTTAGAGGAACTTAAGAAAAAAGTAGAAAATTGCCGGAATTGTTCTTTGGGTCGTTCCAGAAAATACGTTGTTTTCGGAGAGGGCAATAGTGAAAGTAAGATTGTCTTTGTCGGGGAGGCACCGGGCTATTATGAAGACCAAGTAGGAAAACCATTTGTCGGGCAGGCCGGGAAACTATTGGATACTCTTTTAGCCGATATCGGACTTTCCCGCAGCAGCGTTTATATTGCCAATATCCTTAAGTGCCGGCCGCTGGGAAACCGCGACCCTTTACCCGAAGAGATTAATGCCTGCAAACCTTACCTGATGGAACAACTAAAGATTATTCAACCTTCCCTTATCTGCACTTTAGGTAGATTTGCCCTTATATCCATTTGCAACAAATCGGTTTCCATTACTGCTGTCCATGGCAAACTCATTCAGGCAGAAACGTACAATATTTTTCCTCTTTACCATCCGGCAGCGGCTTTGCATCAACCAACTCTCCTGAAATCAATCAAGAGAGATTTTGCCGAATTAAAGGAAATAATCTCTAAACCTATGCCGAAAATAAAACCAGAGCCAAAAACAGAAATTAAGATTCCCGAAAAGACCAATGTTCAGGAGCAAATGAAACTGTTCTAACAAGTCATTGCGAGGCATAGCCGAAGCAATCTTATGAAATTCTGGAATTTATGGTGGGTGAGAATTGTTGTTGATTTAGCCATTATTCTGGCAGGTTTGGTTCTGGTTACGGTTTATCGCGCTTTATCTCCCCGGCATTTCCCCAATTCAATTACTCCTGAGTCTTTTAATCTTTCTTATCAAGCGGCAACCTTTCCCGCCACCGATGGACTTCTTCTTTCCGGTTGGCTTCTATATTCCCCGAAGGCAATGACAACAATTATCTGTTGCCACGGATATCCGGCGAATAAATCCGATATTCTACCGGCAGTTTCTTTCCTCTATCCTGATTTCAACCTCCTTCTTTTTGATTTTCGTGGGCATGGGGATAGCCCGGGAAGACTGGTAACCTTTGGTTTGCGGGAATCAAAGGATATTCTGGGAGCGGTCAATTATTTGAAGAAGCAACCAGGTTTAAAAAATTTACCAATAGGAATTTGGGGATATTCTTTGGGCGGAGCAGTAGCTTTGAAAAGTTGTACTCTAACTGAGGAAATAAGTGCAATTGTCACCGATAGTACCTATGCTGACTTTCCCGAGATGGTCATTCAATATTATGGAAATTTTGGACCGTTTAAATATCTTTTAGGAATTCTGCCTGAGTTTTTAGGCAATCTTTTTCTTAAAGGAGGGCTTGCTTGCTTGAGTCCGGAAAATATTGTTAGTTTGGTAAAAATTCCTCTCCTTATTATCCATAGCGGCAATGATTCATTTGTTCCGGTAACCCATGCGCAAAGACTTTATCAAAGAGCGAACCAGCCTAAGGAACTCTTGATTCTTCCCGGAGAAGGTCATGGGGTAGGATTAACTGATGAGCATCAGAAAAAAATAACCGCATTTTTTAAGAAGTATTTGCTCGGGAAAATTTTGTCAGAAAAGCCGCAGACATCCCCACAATCAAGAGAAGGACGCCGCTAAAGATAAATGGGACTTGAATGGTAAAAAGGGAAGCGAGGACTCCTCCGATAATAGGACCTAAGGCAGCGCCTGCCGCAGAGATACTGGCTGAAATCCCGAAGGTCTTGCCCACATCCTTTCGGGGGGTGTTTAAATTAATCATGGCGTTTACGGTGGGTATTACCCCTCCTATCGCAAGACCAAAGGCAACCCGGTACCAGAGGAGTTGGCCAATATTTCTGGCGAACGACTGAAAAATACAGAAAATTCCGGCAAAGATAACCGAGAAAATCAAAATCTTTTTATAATCAAGTTTATCGCTGAACTTACCAATAGTTACCGCGGCAAAAGCGCTAACAATTCCCGAAACCGCTAAGATAAATCCGGTAGTGGAGGCAAGGTGAGCCGAGAGGGATGATAATTTCTGCACAAAGAGTGGAAATATAGGAACAACAATTGTTCCGGCTAATTGAATAAGAAAAAGAATGGCTAAAATGCTTAAAAAATTGTTTTGTAAAGAAAACTTTCTTCTCGGTCTTTTCTCTTTTTTTTGAGGAATTTCGGAAGAAATGAACTTCTCTTTCACGCCAAAAAGCACCATAATTCCGGCAGTAAAGATTATTGCTCCGGCCACAAAAAATGAGGTTTTGTATCCCCAAAAATCGGCGGCTAATCCCCCAATCCAGGGTCCAATGGAAGCACCGGTAAAAACAGAAGTCTGCATTAAACCAAGACCAAAACCAGACCTTTCCCGGGGAATAGCAGATGCTACCAGAGCAATGGCAGCGGTGATGGTTCCGGTGAAAAGGCCTTGGATCAACCGCAGCCAGAGAAGTTGCTGGACATTTTTTGCCAATCCCATCAAAATCACTAAAATGCCCCCGGCAAGCATTGCCCTTTCCACCATGATTTTTCTGCCAAATCTATCGGCCAGTATTCCCCAGATGGGAGCGGAAACAATCAGTCCTAATGCGGGAGCAGTTGTTAGAAGCCCGGCCCAGATTGCTACCTGACCCATATCCTTGATTCCCAATTCCTGAATGTAAAAGGGAAGGAAGGGGAAAACGAAGGAGAAACCAAGCATAGCAATAGTTTCTGCAATCCAGGTAATATAGAGTGTTTTTTTCCACGGTTCCATTTTTTATAAAAAAGTGGTGTTTATTGGACGAAATCCGAACCCATTTTGAGCAAAATCCAGAGGATTTTGCGGATTGAATCCCGCCCAGCGTTTCCGTTCGCCTCCGCTTCGCTACGGCGGCAAGCAAAACAGAAAAATTTTCTTTACATTTTTTTATTCGCGCGCCGCCAAAATTTTTTTCAATTAAGGAAACGAAAATGTTTCTGTTTTGCCTTCCTGCTGACGCAGGAATTGCGGAAACGCTTTCCCACCCCATTCCGCCTTCGGCGGAAAGCAGGCGGGCAAAAATTCCTTCCCCCAGACCCCCTTCCTTTTTGCCCGCTTGCTTTCGGGCTTCGCCCGAATTTTTTTCGGCGGCGGGGCTATTATAATTTATAGTCGCCCTTGTTCCACTCCACCCATACGCGGGCGACACAAAGGAACTCCCTGAAAATCTCTTTACATTTTGGAAATAATTTTGTATCATAGTTATAGATGAGGATTACTCTATACATACATACTATTATTTTGATACTATAATGTCAAGAGAGATTTCACAAATAGGAAAAAACCTAAAAAAGTTAAGGAAACAAAAGGGCTTATCACAAGACCGGCTTTCTAAATTGGCTGATATTTCTTATAACACAGTGATAAAGTTAGAGTCGGGCGGTATTACCAACCCGTCAATTGACACACTTCAAAAATTAACCAAAGCCCTTAATGTTTCTGTTGATGACTTATTGAAATTCTAACCATGGAAAACAAAGTTAAAAAGACAATAAAGGATTTGCCGAAAGTAGAAAGGCCAAGAGAAAAGCTAATGCAATATGGACCAGAAAAACTTTCTAACTCTGAACTTTTGGCTATTTTATTGAGAATAGGCAGGCCAGGACAAAATGTCGTAGAGATTGCCAAACAGATACTTCGGCAATGTGGTGGCCAAAAGTTACCAAATTTGACTTTGAAAGAATTAACTAATTTGTCAGGAATCGGCCCAGTTAAAGCTTGCGAAATCATTGCAAGTTTTGAGCTTGGCAAAAGACTTCTTCAGGGTAAAAAAGCTGAAATTTATTTAACTCCAAGAGATGTCTGGGATGAATTAAGAGATTTAAGAAACCATAAAAAAGAACATTTTGTTATTTTTTATCTTGATAGTAGAAACCAAGAAATTAAAAGAGAGATAATTTCGGTTGGTTCTCTTAACGCTAATTTAGCCCACCCAAGAGAAGTTTTTGAACCAGCAGTTAAAACACTTAGCTGCCCAAATAATTTTGGCGCATAATCACCCATCGGGCGATCCCGAGCCATCAGAAGATGATTTAGAAATAACAAAAAGGTTAGTAGAGTCCGGTAAAATTCTTGGAATTGAAGTAGTTGACCATATAATTATTACCAAAACAGGATTTATAAGTTTTAAAGAAAAAAATTTAATTTAAAAATTATGGCTACAATCAAAAACTATATTAAACAATATCTAAAATGGCGTGAGGAACAAAAAGAGAAAGAATTAGCCGAGAGAGAAGCGCGCGTTAGCTGGTATAAAGCGAAAATGGGAAGTCCTGAGAAAATTAAGAATTTTACCGAAAAGGATTTACACGAATTGATTGAAAAACTCTGGGCTTTAGAGTTTTGGCGCAATAAAGCCTATAAAGTTAATAAACTCATTACGGATAATGGTTTAAATAAACTAAAAACC
>PFWI01000240.1:6142-13194 GCA_002791075.1 bacterium (Candidatus Ratteibacteria) CG_4_9_14_3_um_filter_41_21
TCCGAACAGCCTATAGCAAAAAAATGGGACGATTTTAGAAAATCTATCAAAGGACTGGGGCCATCTTCTTTGAGCGAAATTCTTACTTTGGTCTTTCCTGACCAGTATGGAATTATGAATATGAAGCCCCTAACTGTTTTACCCTACTTAGGTTTTTTAACTGAGAAAGAAACAAAAAATATCAGCTATGGTTATACTTCGGGGCGAGACTACGAAAAGTTTATGGAAGCACTTCAAAAGGTTAGAGAGGAGTTAAAAAATAACGGACTACCGGAAGCAGATTTTATTGATGTTGATTTTTTTATTTGGTATTTGTTTGAACATGTTTTTGAATTGAAGTTTAAACGAGATAAAAAGATGGCTATCAAGTCTGCATTAGGAATAGAAGAGATTACCGCCAAACCAGAAATTGCCATTCCAACTAAAGAGATTAGAGAGATTACAAACCATTCAGAAGCTGAGTTTATCTTGTTAAAATTAGGCCAGATTTTAGGTTATGATACTTACTCGCCTGACAGAAACAAAGATGCTGATGGTCAAAAATTAGAAGATTTAATTTTCCTCGACGCTATCCCTCAATTTTCCACCCCTTCGCTTTTAGATACTATTAGAAATATTGATGTTATATGGTTTGAGGACGAATTCCCCGTTTGCTGTTTCGAAGTAGAACATACGACAGGTGTAACCACCGGCCTTTTGCGGCTTTATCAAACCAGTCAATTGAATACAAAATTATTTGTTATTGCTCCCGCTGATGTTTTAAAAAAATTTGAAACAGAAATGAATAAAATGCCATTTAGAAAGATGAAGAATCGCTATATTTTTAGGTCTTACCAAGATTTAATCAATTTCTATTATTTAGCAAAAAATTATACAAAATCTAAAAGTGATTTCTTTAAAGAATAAATAATAAATTATGAGCAAAACAAATTACAAACCTATAAAAGAGAAAGTTAAGGTTGAACCCGAAGAAAAGAAAGGATATGTCCGTGATTATATTACCAATACTTGGGTTAAAGCGACGCCCGAAGAAATTGAAGCCGTACAGATTTTTGTTAAACAGCTCGTCGAGGACTACAACTATCCAAAGGCGCATATCCAAACTAGACCTCAGTACCGTGTAAAACAAAGACCGTCTGGCGGCAAAGATTTCCCCGTTGACATAGCTGTTTTTTCCTCAAATAATCATACTTTTGATAGTGAATATATTCTTGTTGAATGCAAGAAAAAAAATAGGAAAGACGGCAAGAAACAATTAGAAGATTATTTACATTTTTCTAAAGCGTACTTGGGTATTTGGTTTAATGGAGAGGAAAGACTATTCTTACGGAAAATTGAAAAACAAGGAAAAATATTTTTTGAAGAAATTCCAAACATTCCTCGGTATGGGCAGAGAGTAGAAGACGTTGGAAAGTTCCAAAGAAAAGATTTAAAAAAACCACATAATCTTAAAGTTGTTTTTAAGGCCATTAGAAACCATCTCGCAGGAAATTTTGTCGGCGCCACTAGAGATGAAGAATTGGCAAGGGAGTTAATCAATTTAATCTTTTGTAAAATTTACGATGAGAGATTTACCAAGCCAGAGGATGTCGTAAGTTTTAGGTTTGGCATTGATGAGGATTTAAAGGAGGTTAAGGCCAGAATTTTTGATTTATTTGAAAAAGTAAAATCAAAATATGGAGCAATTCTTGATGTAAGCGATAAGATAAATCTAGATGAACACGCAATTGCTTATCTCGTTGGTGAGTTACAAAATTACTGCTTGATTGAATCTGAAAGGGATGTAATAGCCGATGCTTTTGAAACTTTTATTGGCTATTCATTAAAAGGTGAACAGGGGCAATTTTTTACCCCTCGCAATGTAATTAAAGTGATGGTGGAAATTGTCAATCCACAACCAGGCGAACTAATAATTGACCCGGCTTGTGGGTCCGGCGGATTTTTAGTTGAGAGCTTAAAACATATGTGGAAAACCCTTGAAAATCAAGCAAAAGAATTAAATTGGACAGAACTTGCCCTCAATGAAGAAAAAGTTGCGACAGCAATTCACAATATAAGAGGAATTGAAAAAGATAATTTTTTGAGCAAAGTTGCCAAAGCATATATGGCGATTATTGGTGATGGCAAGGGTGGTATTTTTTGTGAGGATAGTTTAGAACAACCGAGCGAATGGAAAGATAAAACTAAACAAAGTATTTCATTAAAGAAATTTGACGTGCTTTTGACAAATCCACCTTTTGGCAAAGACATAAAAGTAGTTGGTGAGGACAAGTTAAAACAATACGATCTCGCCTACAATTGGAAAAAGGAGAGTGAAAAATTTGAGAAAACAAACAAACTTAAAACAGAGGAGGCTCCGCAAATAATTTTTATCGAAAGATCACTGCAACTTTTACGAGACGGTGGAAGAATGGGAATAGTATTACCAGAAACATTTTTGCATGCACCAAACTCGAAATATGTTTTAAATTATATACTCAAAAATAACAATATATCTTGGGTTATAGATTTACCGCACAACACATTCAGACCGCATAATAACGCAAAGTGCGTCGTGCTAATTTTAGAAAAGAATGTTAAACAACAACCGGAGTCAATATGGCAGTTGCCGAAGAAATGGGACACAATCATCAAGGGAAAGAGATTTACAGATGGGACTATAAAAATAAAAAAATCAATAAAAAAGAGATTTGGGATGACATAGTTTTAATTTTGAAAGAATTTAAAGCAAAGAAATTTGAAAGATATTGTTTTAAAGTAAAAGCAAAAACTTGTATTGAAAAAAGAATTTTTGTCCCTCGCTATTATTGGGAAAATAAACTTGAAGAAATTGAAAGGTTAGCAAAAGAAGATAATCTAGAACTAATTCCTGTTAAGGATTTAATTGATAAAAAAATCATAACTTTTTTTGATGGTCATGGCTCGCCGCCAGCAGAATACAAAGGCATGGGCGAATTTCCGTATATTCGCGTAAAAGATATTGTGAATTGGGAAGTTTATAAAGACCCAACTGCTAAAATCCCAGAGGATATTTATTTGCAGAAGCGAGGAAATAAAAAATTCCTTCAAAGGTATGATGTTTTGTATGTAAGGCGTGGTAGTTATCGTATAGGAAGCGTGGCAATGGTTTCGCCTTTTGACATAGAGGTGCTTTTGACAAGAGAAATTTTAGTTTTAAGGACTACTCAAAAACAAAATGAATATGGTTTGACGCCTTTTTATTTGCTTTATCTTCTTTCCCATAGTTTAGTTTCTATGCAAGCCTTTAATAAAGTTTTAATTGAGACTACATTGCCAAATATAGCCGACAGATGGAAAGAATTAAGGTTGCCCATCAGTAAAAATAAGAACGAACGGAAAAGAATTTCCGAAAAAATTGAAAGCGTGATTGAGAGTAAATGGCAGGCAATAGAAAAGATTGAAAAACTAAAAGAAGAATTGGGGGAACTAACAACATGATATTGGTTGCTATAAACAAATTTTTAAGGTATACTATAAGTAGAAATTATGCCTAAAAAACAAACTAAACAAGTTAAATCGGTTGAGGACATGTCGCGTTCAGAACTTATTAAGCAAATTGGAAAAGAGCGTGATTCTTCTGTAATCACCTATGTGACGGGCGACCGCCCCAATTTCAGTACTAACATTGGAGATGATGTTATTCCTATTCTTTTCCGCCATCTTGAGTTAATGGGTAAAAGAGATAATATTGACCTATTTCTTTATACTCGTGGCGGCGACATGGTTGTTCCGATTAGAATTGTCAAACTCATTCGAAATTACTGCAAGAAATTTGGAATAATTGTAGCATATAGGGCACATAGCGCCGGTACATTGATTGCTCTCGGTGCGGATGAAATTGTAATGAGCAAATTAGGAGAATTAACACCCGTAGACCCAACCACAGGACATCCGTTTAATCCTAGGGATCCGGTGGACCAAAGAAAAGTCATTCCTATCAGCGTTGAAGATATTTCTTCCTACCTGCTTTTAGCAAAAGACAAAGGAAATGTAAAAGAGGATAAAATGGTTGAAATATACGATAATCTTACTAAGCACTCGTATCCCGATCCCAGACATCTTCATCCGTTAGCATTGGGCAACGTCTATCGCGCTCAAAGAATGATTAGGATTTTGGCCCAGCGATTGTTAGGTTTACATATGGATACAAAAAAAGAAAGCAATAAAAAGGCGGTAGAAAAAATCGTTAAGGAAATTACTAGCGATATATGTGTACATAACTATCCTATTTACAGAGATGAGGCAAAATCTTTGGGCCTCAATATAGCTACTCTCAAAGATGAATTAGAGAAGTTGATTTGGGCATTGTATGAAAAATATGCCCAAGATATGGAATTAACAAAACAATTTAACCCCCTTGAGTTGCTGGGGCAAAACAATTCACTAAATATAAAATATGGTGCCGCCTATATTGAGAGCGAGAAAGCACAAGATGCCTTTTACTATGATATTCGGATAAATAAAGTAATGGCGGCCCAAGTACCGGGACAGCCACCACTACCGGCGGTCAATGTTAATGTTGCCGGTTTTGCCTGGGAAAAAGTAAAATAATCTTATGAACGAAACTACTAGCTCAATTGTAAGCGAAAATATTATTTTAAACCCACAACAAACGGGAACAGTGGGTAGTTTTCCAATTTATGTTTTTCCGGGTTTAGTAATGCCAACGATAGAAGATATTTTTAGAAAAAAAACGGAGGAACTAGAAGCCGAAAGAGAAATACCAGCTGATGATAAAACTGTCATAGAATTAGGTAAAAAATATTTTCAAGCAAACAAAAAAAATTTACTAGAGAAATACCAAAATAAATACATAGCCATTCTTAATAACAAGGTTGTGGGTTTTGATAAAGATTTTTCTAAGCTTGCCGATAGAGTATACAAAAAATTCGGCTATCAAACTATCTACATGCCTTTTGTTTCAGAACAAAAAAGAATTGTTAAAATTCCTTCTCCCAGAATTAGAAATTCTTAATTATGCCGAGAAAAAAGAAAAATCCATTTAGTTATCCTTACGACCAACAAAATTTTAATCCCCCGGCGCCAGTTATGGAGGTTTTTTTATCTGTACCAAGTGTGCAATCGGTAATTTTGAAATCGCCAGCTCTTTTAGACTCGGGCGCAGATATAACTGTAATTCCAGAACAGATTGTTCAACAATTACAGCTTAGATATGTAGATGAAATAATGGCAAGTGGCTATGACGGGATTCCAAAACAAACTTTTATATATTCAGTTAAATTGATTTTTAATGATCTGGGAGATTTTATAGTAAGAGCGATTGCGTCAAATAATGACCATGTTTTAGTGGGTAGAGATATATTAAACAAATGGTCATTGCTTTTGGAAGGCAAAAAAAGGATATTTGAAGTTAAGTAGATTTTTCTAAACTCACCCGCCACTTTTTTGATTTGTAGCCCCGCCGCCGAAAGCAAGCGGGCAAAAAGAAAAAGGGGTGTGGGGGAAGGAATTTTTGCCCGCTTGCCTGCCCGCCGAAGGCGGAATGGGGTGGGAAAGCGTTTCCGCAATTCCTGCCAAAGCAGGAAGGCAAAACAGAAACATTTTCGTTTCCTTAATTGAAAAAAATTTTGGCGGCGCGCGAATAAAAAAATGTAAAGAAAATTTTTCTGTTTTGCTCGCCGTCAGGCGAACGGAAACACTGGGCGGGATTCAATCCGCAAAATCCTCTGGATTTTGCTCAAAATGGGTTCGGATTTCGTCCAACAAACACCATTTTTTTATAAAAAAGTGGAGGATAAGGGATTTCTTCTCCCTCGTCGCTACTCGCTCCTCATCCGAAGCCGGCCAGTCTCGCTGTCGTTCACCTATGGTTCACTTTTCATCCACAGGATGCGCGAGACTTGGCTTCAAATCCTAAGTTTAATCAGAGAAAGTGGAGAGGGGTGGAGGATAAGGGATTTGAACCCTTGACCTCCGCGCTGCCAGCGCGGCGCTCTCCCAACTGAGCTAATCCCCCTGACGAAGTCATTCTGAGGCGTAGCCGAAGAATCCCGTAGTTCGTTAGCACTCAAGATGACACTCCGTATCATTCTACATCAAAATCTTCTTCCCTGTCAATTTCATTGATTTTTCCTGGTAGATAGAGTAAAATAGGTAAAAATGAGAAAAATTGTTGGTCTTTTTGGCTATCCGGTGGCTCATTCTATCTCCCCTGTCTTTCATAACGCGGCTTTCAAGAAATTAAACCTTGATTTTACCTACCTTCCATTTTCGGTAAGACCAAAAGACCTTAAGAAAGCAACAGAGGGAATCAAAGCGTTAAATATTGTCGGGATGAACGTTACGATTCCTCACAAAACAGAAATTCTACCTTATTTAGATAAAGTTTCTCCGGAAGTTAAGGAAATTGGGGCGGTAAATACCATCTTTAATAAAAATGGAAAATTGGTTGGCTATAATACCGATGCTATCGGTTTTCTTTCCTCTTTGCGGGAAGACCTCAAGTTTAACCCCGAGGGTAAATCTATCTTCCTTTTGGGAGCCGGCGGCGTGGCTTACGCGGTTACTTACGCCCTGATTAAGAAGAAAGCAAGAAAAATAACTATTATTAATAAACCGCACCAAATGGCGGAATCCCTTATTAAGCATTTTAAAAAAATAGCAAAAGGGTGCACATTCAAACTTGTTGATTTCAGCCAACGGAATAACCAAAAGTTAATTAGCCAAGCAGATATCTTGATTAATGCTACCTCGGTGGGGATGAACCCGAAGGACCCTTCGTTAATCAAGAAAGAATTACTCTCTCGGAATCTTTTAATTTTTGATGTTGTTTATAACCGGGAAACGGCTCTGATTAAAGCGGCAAAAAAAAGGGGACTGGAAGCTATTGGCGGTTTAAATATGCTGGTTCGTCAGGGAGCGGCCTCTTTTGAAATCTGGACCGGAAAGAAAGCCCCGATAGAAACAATGAAAGAGGCGGCAGAAAATGCACTGGCAAATAAATAAAATGAAATCACGAATGAACACGAATGAACACGAAAGTAGTGGTCGAGCTTGCTCGACAATAATAA
>PFWI01000047.1 GCA_002791075.1 bacterium (Candidatus Ratteibacteria) CG_4_9_14_3_um_filter_41_21
GAAATTCGAGAAATTCGTGGTTATTATTATTTCGTGTCTTCGAAATTCGAGAAATTCGTGGTTATTATTATTTCGTGTCTTCGTGCTTTCGTGGTAAGTGTTTTAAAAGGAAATTCCTATGCAATTAAATTAAGGTTGCAGTAATCCCTGAACCTGTGATAGAATAACCTTATGTCAGAAATTATGCCTAATCAGAGAAGAAGAAAAGATGTGCGGAACCTGGCGATTATCGCGCACGTTGATCACGGAAAAACGACCCTTGTTGACGCCCTTCTGAAATATACGGGGGCCTATGTTTTTAAGGAAGGCGAATCGGTGATTATGGATTCAAACCCCCTTGAAAAAGAAAGGGGGATTACAATTCTCTCAAAAAATGCGTCTTTCCAGTATAAAGGAGTGCAGTGTAATATCGTAGATACGCCCGGGCATGCTGATTTTGGCAGTGAAGTGGAGCGTATTCTTAAAATGGTTGACGGGGTGCTTCTTCTCGTTGATGCCGTTGAAGGGCCTATGCCGCAGACGAAATTTGTCCTGAAAAAATCTCTGGAGCTCCATTTAAAGCCAATTCTGGTAATTAACAAAATCGACCGCCCAAACAGCAGAGCAAATGAAGTAGCGGATATGACCTTTGACCTTTTTTGCGAACTGAATGCTTCCGACGAACAGCTTGATTTCCCCATTGTCTATACTTCCGGAAAATATGGTTATGCGATACTTGACCTTGATGAACCCAGGGAATCTATGAAGCCGCTTTTAGAGACTATCCTCCACCGGGTATTGCCGCCGGTTAGCGACCCGGACATGCCTTTTCAGATGTTAGTAACCATGCTTGATTACGATTCATACGTCGGGCGTATTGCAACCGGGCGTATTTTTCACGGTTCTATCCGGTTCGGAGACCCGGTAGCTCTGGTAAAACGGGACGGCACTGTTTCAAGAGGAAAGAGCACCAAAATAATGAAGTATTACGGGTTGAAGAGAGTTGAAGTCCGGGAGGCAACCGCGGGTGATATTATTTCAATTGCCGGCATCGAGGATATGAAAGTCGGGGATACGCTTGCCGGTGTCAATGAGCCAAAGGGATTGCCTACGGTCAAGATCGACGAGCCGACAATGTCGATGAACTTCTCTCACAGCACCAGCCCGCTTGCAGGCAGGGATGGCGGGCGTTTTTTAACGTCTTTTCAGCTACGCGAACGGCTTGCGCACGAAGCGATGATTAATGTCGGGATAAAGGTTGAAGAGATTGATAACGGCGAGCGGTTCAAGGTCTCGGGGCGGGGAGAGCTGCATCTTGCAATATTGATTGAAACAATGCGCCGCGAAGGATACGAAATGGAGGTCTCCAGGCCGCAGGTTATTTTGAAAAAAATGGGAGAACAGATTCTTGAACCGGTCGAAGAAGTGGTAATTGAGATAGACCGCGAATATCAAGGCGTGGTTATGCAGGCGCTCGGAACCCGGAAGGCAAAAATGAGAAACTTAAAAACAATCTCTCCCGGGACCATTCATATGGATTTTGTTGCGGCCTCACGAGCGCTAATTGGGTTTCGAAGCGATTTTTTGATGATGACCCGCGGCAACGGTATTATGTATCAAAATTTTCTTGAATATCAGACCTATCAAGGAGAAATGCCTACGCGCCAAAGGGGTGTTCTTATTGCGCATGCGGAAGGTAACGCAGTGGCATATGCGCTATATAATTTACAGCCGCGGGGAGAGATTTTCGTGAACCCCGAAGATAAATTGTACGAAGGTATGATTATCGGCGTAAACAATAAAGGGAATGACTTAGTCGTAAATGCTTTAAGAGGAAAAGAGCTAACTAATATGCGCGCTGCGGGAAGCGACGATGCGATTCATCTTACGCCCCCGCGGGAGATAACTCTCGAATTCGCCTTTAAATTTATTGCCGATGATGAATTGATTGAAATTACTCCGCAAAAGATAAGACTCAGAAAGTTGTATCTTAAAGAAGCAGAGCGCAAACGGGTAAACCGTGTCCAAAGAAGAAATGAGAAAAGCTAAGCGTAGCAGAGGCGGCACTCGGATTTGAACCGAGGAATAACGGTTTTGCAGACCGCTGCCTTCCCACTTGGCTATGCCGCCATAACCTAACAATTATAGACAATTCCCTTTTTTCTGTCAAAAAAAGGTGCAAAAAGTTGACTTCTCCCTAAAAATGTGATAGATTAAAATTGCTCCTGTCCTGTGCGTGAAGAATAGGTAATCTTGAGCCAACACTCTTTTTTAGGGAGCCTAACTTTGGGTGCGGAAGATATGCCCTTCTTTAGGGAAGGGAAACCTGAAGCATTCAAGAAGGCACCCACCTGTAAAAAGGGTTCAAAGATTCTTATATCTCAC
This sequence comes from bacterium (Candidatus Ratteibacteria) CG_4_9_14_3_um_filter_41_21, assembly GCA_002791075.1. Classification (GTDB taxonomy): domain Bacteria; phylum Ratteibacteria; class UBA8468; order UBA8468; family UBA8468; genus UBA8468. The sequence continues at coordinate 2,365 of PFWI01000047.1, forward strand.
GGCAGGATGGGAGCATTTATTATGAACAACACACTTTTTGAAGCAAAGGAAGAGGAAGAAGAGAAAAAAAAAGGAGAAGGTCAATCTCCTTTAGCGGTGAGGATGCGCCCGAGGAGTTTGGAAGAATTTGTCGGCCAAAAGCATATCCTTAAAGAAGAAAGCCTGCTGCAGAGAGCAATCCGCTCCGACAAAATCAGTTCCCTGATTCTTTATGGCCCTCCCGGCACCGGTAAAACCACTTTAGCTTATGTCATCGCTAACTCCACTAAAGGCGTTTTTAAATCGCTTAATGCGGTAACTTCCTGCGTTGCCGATATTCGCAAAATTATTGCCGAAGCAAGGGAGCGAAGAAAGATCAGCCAAAGAAGGACGATTCTTTTCATTGATGAACTTCACCATTTCAATAAAAGCCAGCAGGATGCTCTGATGGCCGATGTTGAAGACGGAACGATTATTCTTATCGGGGCAACGGTGCATAACCCTTATTTTGCCATCAACAGCCCCCTGCTTTCCCGTTCCCAGGTTTTTGAGTTCAAGCCCTTAGAGGAGAAGGAACTTATCCTGATTATGAAAAACGCCCTTCTTGACCGGGAAAGGGGTCTGGGTAATTTTAAGGTAAAGATAAAGGAAAGCGCCCTCACCCATCTTGCCAAACACAGCCAGGGTGACGCTCGCCGGGCCCTCAACGCCCTGGAGATAGGGGTATTAACCACGAAACCGGATAAAACCCAGACAATTCATTTCACCCTTGAGGCAGCCGAAGAGTCCATTCAGAAGAAAGTAGTGCTCTACGATAAGGATGAGGACGAACATTACAACACCATCTCTGCTTTTATCAAGAGTATGCGCGGCTCAGACCCGGATGGCGCCCTTTATTGGCTGGCCAAAATGATTGTTGCCGGGGAAGACCCGCGGTTTATCGCCCGGCGCCTGGTGATTTGCGCGAGCGAGGACGTGGGCAATGCCGACCCTCAAGCCCTTATTCTGGCAAATTCCGCTCTTCAGGTGTCCGAATTTATCGGGATGCCGGAAGCAAAAATTCCTCTGGCGCAGGCAACGGTCTATATTGCAACCTCTCCAAAAAGCAATAGCAGTTATCTGGGAATAGAGAAAGCCATCACCGATGTAGAGAAAGAGAAAACTTTAGAGGTGCCCAAAGATTTGCAGGTTGGCAGTTATAAAGGAGCGGAGAAATTAGGCCGGGGGCAAAATTATCTTTACCCGCATGATTACAAAGACCATCTGGTCCGGCAGGATTATATCCCGGAACGAAAAAAATATTATCAGCCCTCAGAGACGGGCTACGAAAAAGTGATTAAAGAAAGAATGGAAAAATGGGAGAAAGTTGTAAAAAGTGAGCAAAAAGCAGATACTGAGAAGAGAAATTCTGAAACTCCGTGATGGTCTTTTGCCGGAAGAAAGAGGGGAAAAAAGTAAACGCATCCGGGGAAAACTCTTTGCTCTTCCTGAGTTCAAAGCGGCGAAAACAGTCCTTTTTTATTCCGCAAAAGGAAGCGAGGTAGAAACTAAAAGAGCGATAAAAAAAACTCTTTCCTCCGGAAAGAAGGTAGGTTTGCCCATCGTTAAAGGGAAGAACCTCTTTTTCTCGCAGATTCTGCAATTCGGAGAACTTTCTCCCTCAACTTTCGGGATTTTAGAACCAAAGGAATGTCGCCCGATTTCTTTGGATAAAGCCGATTTAACCATTATTCCGGGAATTGCCTTTGATACGCAGGGGAATAGAATCGGCTTTGGCAAAGGGTTTTACGACCGTTTCTTGGAGAAAATCCCGGAAAGAGTTCTCAAAATAGGATTGGCTTTTGAACTTCAAATTACGGCAACAGTGCCAAAAACCTTAACCGATATCCCGGTTGATAAAATCATTACCGAGAAAAGAATTATTAAATGTAACCAATAAAGTGAACAATCCGTCTGTCATTCTGAACGGAGTGAAGAATCTCTCTTTTAACAATGAAGTAAGGGATTGCCACGCTCCTTTCAGTCGCTCGCAATGACACGCTCCTTGTTGTCATTGCGAACCCGAAGGGTGAAGCAATCTGACACGAAGTGTCGTTCCGAGTGAAACGAGGAA
>PFWI01000214.1:0-2490 GCA_002791075.1 bacterium (Candidatus Ratteibacteria) CG_4_9_14_3_um_filter_41_21
ATTAAATATTTTAACATTGTTTAGGTTTAGTCCCTTGTATATCTTTTATGTACAATTGTATATCTTTTATATACAGTTGCCAATTATTCCTAAAATCTCCCCTTCCTTTACCTCAAAACTTATATCCTTTAATGGCCAAATATATTCTCTTTACTGCTTTCCTATCTTTTCTAACTTGATTACAGTATTGTTAGACATAGTTGTCGGGTTTGATGAATCAAACCACTACGGGCAAAGTAAACTTTGCCACTACATTGTCGAGCAATCTTGACTACTACAACGCTCAATGAAAGGAGATTGCCACAGCCTTCGGCTTCGCAATGACCTAAGGGAAAGATATAGTGTCTATGTATTTGTCCCCTTTTGTCCCCTTTTGTCCCCTTTATAACTCGAATTTAAACTATAATATACTCCTCTACCAGTTCTACCATTTTTAATCAGTATTTCTAATTCAGTCAATTCCTGTAAGTCTCTTGTCGCTGTTTTTTTAGTAGTTTTGTTTATTTCCTGATATTTCTTATTTGTTATTCTTTCGTTACATCTTAAATATCCGATTGCTTTTTTTTGCCTTTCATTCAGTTCTGTTGTTGTCTTCTCGAACTTTTCTCTCACAGAATATAAAATCACAAGGATGCTATATCTGTCAGATATAATCTTTGGTAGTTTTGGTTTTAACGGGTGGTTCTTATGCTCATCAATAATCTTATTCCAACCTTCTCCTAATTCTTCTATGTATTTTACCTGTGAAAGCGCATTGGCAATAATAGGATTTCTGGAATATTGTCTAATTAAAATATTTTCGGGAGTTATTCCTTTGGGTAAGCCTCCCAGGTTATAAAATTCGACTCTGTCGGAAAACATCTTCACAATAACTTTACTTCCTTGGTCTTCGTAATCTCGATGGCAAACAGCGTTGGTTATCAACTCTCTTATAGAAAACCAGCAATATTCGGGAATATCCTCTCTTTCTACTTTGTGGGGTAATAGCCTTGACATCATTGTTATATGCTCCTTGATGTATTTATCGCATTCGTCAATTTGATGAAATAAATTACCCAAAAATTCTTTGTAATCCAATCTTTCCACACCTTCATTTTTTCCTTTATATCTTGCTAAGGCGATGTGCGAATTTCTGAAAAATTTCTGTGGATTTCTACCAAACAGTAAAATGCCAGCATTTGTAATCTTGCCTTCCTTTATACAACCTAACGTCTCCAACAATTCTTCCGGAGTTGCAATAACTATCTTCTTAGAGAATTTTTCATACTCCCGTATAAAAAAGTTTTTAACAAATGTCCAATCAATATTCTCTATACTTGATTCTTTATAAACCTGTTCATCCCAGTAAATTCTCTCACCACTTTCCTTTGCCAATTTTCTCAGTTCACTGGAAGAGATCCTTTGATTTGTATTGCCAACTCTCTTGTAGGCATAATTCTTAAAGAAAACCGGTTTTTCTGCACCCTCTTTTACTGCAACCACCACAATTTCTTTCTTCTCAATTTCCTCAACCCTCAGAGAGGGAAAAATTACCGGGTCTGTATTTCTTTTTATGTATTCTGCCAAATCTATCGTTGTCTCTTTTCCAATTTGAATTCCTTTAATCCTTTTCTTATCAGAAACCCCGATAAGGATAATTCCTCCTTTTGAGTTAGAGAAAGCAGAAACGGTTTCTCCAATTTTATCCTTTAGGTGTAAGGATTCTTTGAACTCAACCGTCTCTGATTCACCTTGCGAAATAAGTTCTTTTGAATTATCCATGTTCAAACTGTGAACATTATACCTAAATAAAAAATGGATGTCAAGAGGAGATGTTAAAATTGGCGATTGCATCAAGGAGGTTCAGGGAAGGGGTTTTATCATTTTTTATTTCCTGTTTGGGATTGGTGATGAGGAGGAGGGAATTTGCATCGTCGGTCTCTCCTTTTGCTACTTTGCTATATTTGATATCCTTTTTGCTGAGGTTGCGAAGGGCAATCTCGGTGATGTCTGCCAATTCCCCATTACCAAGAATAATAAATTTTCTTCTTCCCTTTCTATATTCCTCAAGCAGCAGGGTTTGAATCTTGGCCCGGATTTCCTTTAAGGAATGGAAGGTATAGGAGAGATATTGATGGGTTCTCTTTATTTTTTGGGCAATTCCCGCCGGGGTCAGAAAATACTTAACCTTGCGCCGATTCAACTGGCTGATTTTGATGTAGCCCTTACGGATTAATCTTTTTAAAAGGAGATTGGTCATTCCCAGGGAGAAACCGAGTTGCCGGGAAATCTCTCTCTGGGTCCCCGCCGGGTCCTTGCTTACCTGGCTAAGCAGTTTATACTCCTTTTCTCCAATCCCTGAATTATCCATTTTCTGGATTCCTGCTTACACACTGCAGGAATGACAGGCACATCTAAAGTGAACTTAGCCCCCTCACCTCCATCCTCTCCCCTTGGGGAGAGGAAACATAGATGAGGGGGAACTTTGAAATTCCATACAATAAATTAGCC
>PFWI01000214.1:2524-6892 GCA_002791075.1 bacterium (Candidatus Ratteibacteria) CG_4_9_14_3_um_filter_41_21
ATACGAGAACTTAACTTCGTTCAAACTGTGAACATTGTACCCAAATAAAAAAGAGATGTCAAATTAAGATATTTTTCTCTGCAAAATTGTGTTCAATTTCTGGTCAACGCAACACCTGATTTTGGCATCAGGGATTTTCTTTACCCATTTTTTTGTTTTACTAAAACTGAATGATTTGGGAAAATGTAACTCAGGAAAGTAGCCAAACTGTCTTTTCTTGCGTGCAGAAAGGTATAAACTATCAACCAATGCCTTTTCTGGCTCGGCGAGCAGGAAACTCCCGGTCTCTTGGTACCAAGCGAAACCATCAAAAAACGATGGCGCTATGCGGTGAACGGAAAAAGTCCCTATCTCTGTCTGGATTATCTTTGTATGAGACGTTGAAGCAACGGTGATTACCTGAGGGATTTGCTCGATTATCCCATACAGATGCAATGCACTGATAAAAGATACATAAGCACGTTGCCTGGGAAACAAGAAAGGCACAACAGTATAGGGGTTTAAGCGTTTATTGTCAATTTCAGCCCAGATGCCACGGTATATTCTGAAGATTAATCCCTGCTTCTGAAGAAAATTGAGCGCCTGTGTTGTAGTGGATAAAGATTTCCCTGAAATAGCGGATAACTCATAGGTTGTAAATACCGGCCGATGCAGTTTTTTAATGAATACTAAAATGGATTGTCTGCTCATTATTGCAACTCCTCAATAAAATTGGATACCTTTAATCTAACCTCCTCCCATAAAGAGGGAGAATTGTATCCTGCCTGGTCTTCAGAAGATAGATAAGAAATTACTGTATCCCGAAATTGTTCAAAACTAACCGCAAATACATCTCTCTCTACTCTGGACAATTTAGCCGCGCTTATTTTGATTTTTTCTGTTTTGGAGGGTTTGTACTGAGAACTCAGAATATACAGGTCAAAAATATCCCTTGCCTGGATTAGAGCCCTTGTAGCGAGAGCATCTATTTTCTGGGCTATTGCCGAGCGGGTGTCATAATGGGGGACTAATAAAGGTGGTAATTTATATTCACGCAAAACCGGGTCTAAAACAGGTTGGATGATAACCTTTCCTTTGAATCCTCTACGGGAAAATTCAATCTTGGTAAAAAGATCATCTCCGGCAGAGGTTATTAAATGGATTTTAAAACGTTGGGTTGTTGTGGTCTGCTTTGCCCGCGTAATATCCGGGGGGACAATTCTCTCTATCCCAAACGGCTTCAAGCCATCCTGGAAAGGTGGAAGCCGCAATATTTTCATAACTATATCTTTGAGAGTATTTAGTTCTACGTCATTTATATCTAAGTCCATATCCTCAGAATAGCGAAAACTATTGAAGAAAAAACGCAGGTTTACCCCTCCTTTAAGAGCGTAGCATTTCACCTTTACCTTTCTTGTGAACCATCTCAAGAATTCCAGATGAAATATTTCTCTCAATTGGAAAGGATTAGCTCCTGTATTCCTCATAATTATGTATTATAATTCATTTATAACTAAATTACAATACATTATACCCAAATAAAAAAGAGATGTCAAGAGGAGGGTGGATTCAAGATAATTTCTACGGCGGAAGGAAGGTCGGTGGTAACATAATCCAGTTGCTTCTGCCAGTTTTTTGTTTCCTCTTTTGATTTTATTTTTCCGGTGAGGACAAGAATTGTTTTTGTTCCAATATTTTTTCCGGCTAAAATGTCTATTTCGCTGTCGCCAACAAAAAAGGTTTGCTCAAAATTAATATATCCCAGGTCCTTTTCCGCCTTTTTGAATAATCCGACCTTTGGTTTTCTGCCGGAACAATTGTCCTCATCCTGATGCGGACAGTAATAAACTTTTTTGATTCTTCCTCCGGACTTCCTGAGCTCCTCCTTCATTCTTTTGGTAATCTTCCTTAATGCTTTTAGGCCAAAGAGACCTTTGCTCACCCCGGCTTGATTGGAGATAATCACAATCTGGTAGTTTGCTCTGGTTAATTTCTCCAGGGCATCCTTTACTCCGGGCAAAAAAGAAAATTCCTTCCATTTCTTTGTCCAGTCCCCGGGGTAATATTTGCTGATTACCCCATCCCGGTCAAGAAAAATAGTTTTCTTCATCATAGCCCAGTTGATTCTTCCCAGCCGAACATAATGTTCATATTCTGGACCGCCTGGCTTGCCGCACCTTTCATCAGATTATCCAGGGTAGAGATGATGATTGCCTTATTTTTGTTTGCGGTAACCCCAATCCGGCAGTAGTTTGTTCCCAGAACATCCTTTGTCTGGGGGAATTCTCCTTTATTCAAGACCTTTACGAACGGCTCAAAGGAATAGAAATTTCGGTAAAGGTTAAAAATTTCGCTGGTTTCCATTTCTTTGTTTAAGGAAGCGTAAATTGTGGTCAGAAGACCCTTATTCATCGGAATCAGGTGCGGAACAAAGGTTAAATCTATCTGCTTTCCGGCAACCTTTTCCAGAATCATTTTAATCTCCGGGGCATGCTGATGGCAATTGACCTTATAGGGCCTTAAGTTCTCATTAACTGCCGCGAACAGGGATGATGGGGTTAACTTTTTTCCGGCGCCGCTTGCCCCGGATTTGGCATCGACGATAATTTCGTCTTTTAAAAGCCCTTTTTTTAATAAGGGAAGCGTCCCCAAAATTGTCGCCGTAGGATAGCAACCGGGGTTAGCCACTAAATCGGTTTTTTTAATTTCGGCCCGGAAAATTTCCGATAAACCATAGACTGCTTGTTTTAAGAGTTGGGGATTTTTGTGTCGGGTTTGATACCACTTTTCATAGATAGAAACGTCCGGGAAACGGTAATCCGCAGAAAGGTCAATTACTCTTTTCCCGACTTTTAAAAGGTCGCCAACATAAAGCATAGAGACGGTATGGGGTAGCGCCAGGAAGAAAAGGTCGGCATAATGGGAGGCATTCCCGGGGTCAAATTCCCCGGAGATAATTGGTTTTGTTTTCTTTGAATAAGAAAAAAACTCTTCCGGAAAAGAGCCTTTTTCTTGATCAATTAAGTAGGTAAGGTCAACCTTCGGGTGGCGGGAAAGAATCCGTAAAATAGTATTGCCGGTATAGCCGCGAAACCCCACGATTCCTACTCTTAATCTCTCCATGCAGGTTTAGCGTTTAGTGAACTGGAATTTCTTACGGGCACCTTTCTGGCCGTATTTCTTCCGCTCCTTCATCCGGGGGTCCCGGGTAAGAAGACCATTTTTTCGCAAAATCTCTCTGAGTTTTTCATCCTGTTTTACCAGAGCGCGGGCAATTCCCAACTTCAAGGCATCAGCCTGACCACTAATGCCGCCCCCGCTAACTCTACAGAAAGAATCAAAGTTTTCTTTATTTCCGGTAACTTCTAATGGTTTCATCATTCTCTGCTGCAAAAACTCATTAGGGAAATATTCTTCCAATTTCTTGCCGTTAATTTCAATCTTTCCTTTACCAGAAAGAAGCCTCACATTTGCTCTGGATTCTTTCCGTCCCCCTCTTCCAAAATAAACTTTTTCTTTTTTCATCGCGTTTCACTCTATCATATTGCAGATAGTTTGTCAAAAGTAAGGTACAAGATATCTCATGCGGTAAATTATTTTTGGGGGATGAAGAGGCGCTGGCCGATGGAAAGCAGGCTGGGATCTTCAATTTTATTAGCCTTGATAATTTCTTCCAAAGAAGTTTTATAATTTTTGGCAATCTGGGCGAGAGTCTCGCCTTCTTTTACCGTATAGTAGACTCCGACCAAATAGACCGTTTTTTCTAATTTAGCAAGCCTTTTACGTAGATTATCATTCTCCGCAGTCACTTCTTCTAAAAGAACATTTATCTTTTTCTCCAAAGATTCTTTCTCTTCTTTACTGGATAAGGAAAATTTTCCTTGCTCCGTAGAAACTTTCTCAATTTTGTTATTCAATTCAAGAAGACTTTTTTCCAGATTAGTTAAATTCTCATTGATTAAAGTGAATTTTTCAGATTTTTCTTTTTCTCGGAGCAAGAGATTCTTCTCCAAAAGATCCAGCCGTTCCTTCTGCTGATTTAACTGGTAGTCGCTTTTAGCGGTATCTCCGTTTATCCCCTCTATTTTGTCTTTTGAAGATAAAATCTCCTCGCTTAAGTTCGCTTGCTTTTCCTGTAAGTCCTTGCTTATTTGCTCAATCCTCTCCCCGAACGCTTGAATTTGCTTTTCTTGTTTGGCTAAATCATCCTTGGTTGCCAAATCACCACCCCGAAGAGAAACCGTCCAGAAAAAAGGAAGGAGAAAAAAAGGAAGGAGAAATTTTAAACGCATTTTTTATCAAGTTATAAAACCACGAATTTATCGAATTTTACGAATTAGAGTAATTCGCGTTAATTCGTGGTTAGAAAAAGGAAATTCCTATGCAATT
>PFWI01000075.1 GCA_002791075.1 bacterium (Candidatus Ratteibacteria) CG_4_9_14_3_um_filter_41_21
GGGGAATAGACTTTAAAATCTCATAGATTTTTCCCTCTTTTACTTTTAGGTTTTCCTGGTTGACATCGCGGAGATATTTAATCTTTCCGGCGAGCAGAGGGTAATTTCTCTTAATTAACTTAAGGGCAATTTCATAACTGGCGATGGTCTGGTTATAAGCATCTCTTGCCTCTTTAGATTTAGGAGCCTTTTTCAAGGAATTGCACATAACAATTGTATAGCCGGAAGGAAGGAGAACTTTTTCAACCGTCAGGGGGAAAAATCTCAAATGAGAGATATAACCTTTTTCCCCAAAAAGCATCGCGGCATGGTCTCCCGCCCCTCCTCTGGTTCCTACGTACCATTCGGCCTCTCCGCAAAGTTCGGTCAAAGCCTTCCTGGATATTTTAAGACCATTAAAAACAATCGTAACCAGCATCGTCCCCACAACAAGAGCCGAGGAAGAACTTAAACCACAACCGCTGGGAATATTTCCATCAATCACAAAATCCATTCCCAAAAGATTTTTCCGGGGAAAATAATCCTGTAAGCGAGAAACCGCTCCCTTAATATAATTTCCCCAGGCCCCGGGAGTAATTTTGCTCTCAGAGATAAACTTTAGCCAATTGCCTCTTTTCTCAGAAGGCAAAAGTTTCCCAATTGAGAATGAAAATGGTGAAAATTCTTCATTTAGATTAAATCCTCTAATCAGGTTATCGCCTCTTGGATAGGCCGCCATAATAATTTCTTTCTGAATGGCAAGGGAATTGACATAGCCGCCGCGATGTTCAATGTGGACCCCCATTAAATTGACCCTGCCGGGAATGCGAAGAAGAAGAACCCCTCTTTCTCCGAAAAGAGCAACGCTCCTGGCCAGCAAACGAGAAAATGATTTGCGCCTTTCTCCCAACAAAAACGAAGAACCCCCGTAAATAGAAGATAGCCTCTGTTGAAAAGAAGGAGAAGGATGCTTAAATTCTTCCAGCCAGGTCGTTGTTTTTTTTAGCTTATTTTCAAGAATCATCCTTTCTTCTTAAACTGTAACATTATAGTAACTTTTCCACTACAAATCCTCGGGTAAAAAAACCGACTAATTCACTCACTTTGAGATTACCATCGCTAACTAAAACAGAGGTTTCCGCTTTTTCTACAGGCAGAAAATAGCGTCCGGCCTGAAAATGCATATGTCCAAGAATAGACGTCCCCGGAGGACCATTATACACGACACTATAAGACGGAACGTTTAAAACAAAACTTGCCATAACTTTGATTTCATCAGCGTCAATAAATTGGTAAATATGTTTTTGATTTACCAGGACAATATGATGGTCGTAATAAGGATAGGGATTAGCGGAAACGATATAGTTATTCCAGGGATAATCCTCCCTTCCTTCTTCCTGAATGCAATAAGGGCATAACTCTTCGCCCTTGCTTCTTTTCTCAACCTTGCTTTTGCTGACAATATGCTTTCTCCCTCTATTATATTGAACGACAATCAACCCGTTTTCATAAGATTTGCTCTCTATGTTTTTCATGCATTCTTCTTTGACGAAACCATTATTAATTCCCCTCTTCCATAAGCCGTCAATATCTTTCTCCAGGAACAAAAATTCTTTAGCGAATTTTTCCTCGGTATCTTTTATTCCCTGGTTCAGATGTTCGCAGATAAATTGCAAATCATCCCGCGAGGTGCTGATATAATCCATAGATTCCCTTACATTTTTAGCCGTTGAATATTCATAAACATCTTCATCCACCGTAATAATTAGCCCGGCCATTTCCGAAGAACCCGGTTTAATGGTTTTATCCGAATTTTTAAAATGCGCGACGTAATTAATCGGCAGTCTGGTCCATCGGGGAAAAATAAAAGCTTTTAGCCTTTTATTTTTACAGCTCATTATAACATTGATAATTTTAGTTTTTTCATTGTTCAGCAATAGTTCAATTATTTCCCAGGTTGTCCTTATAAATCCCATCAGTATCCCCTTTCTTCACAAAACCAGCAGTTTTCCTTCCGGATTAAATTCGCGATAGAGGCCTTTTCTGATTTCTTGCTTTTCCCGATAGGCATTAATATGGTTATAATCTGGTTTCTCCCAGGCTGGTGTGGTAAGAAGCGCTTGATTGAAAGCAGAAAGAAGTTTTTCTTCAAATTCTCCCGCATACTTTTTCTGAATAAATAATTCAAATGCTTCTGCGAATTCATTCCAGACTTTTTGTTCTTCACCGGGAATAACCGGATAGAAAACTCCGTTATTGGCTTTTACCGCTTCTAAATCTCCTTTTCCATCCCCCAGCATTATTACCGCATTATCCTGATAGCCACCGGCTTTTTTTGCTACTTCAAGATGATGGCTTTTAGAGCCCATCTCCTGTCCGGCAATAATTTGCACGTAGTCAGCAATTCCCTGCGCTTCCCAGTAATTGGCTAAATCATCGTAAGGTGTTTTGGAAACAACTAAAACATCGGCATACCGGCTCATCAACTGCAAAGATTCTTTAACCTGGTCAAAGGGAGGAATCTTTGCGGAAATATGAGGAAAGGTCCGATTAACCGCTTCGCTCCAGCCCAAAAGTTTGTATAAGGAAAAATCCGTTGAGTTTTTATCAAGAAATTTTTCCAGACTGGGATTTCCCAATCCTAATTTATTCTCCTGGGCATACTTAATATATTTATTTACCGATTTTGTCTCCGGCAATTCCTGAATTTTCTCTCTCAATCTCTCCTGCACATCTTCTCTTTGGGAAAGAGCGTCAAGAGTGAGAGAAACCGCAATAAATCTATTGCAGCCTCTCTCCACCGAAAAGAGATTATAATATTCTGCCACCTCTCTGAAATAAGATTCAATTCCCCAAAGCGAATAGAATTCCATGAATTGCGGATGGAAAATCAGCATCTGTTTTCCATTCATATTATCGGTGATACATCCGTCAGTATCAATGGCTACCAAGAAATCCTTGGTTCTTTTGAATCTTCTCAATTGCTGCTGTGCATCTTTCTTTACCTGTTCTTCGGTAAGTCTGGCCATTTTCCTCCTAGTCTATATCCTGTGGGTGTATACTTTCCGCATATCTGTCGAGCAGTTACCTCTTTGAATTTAGCAAATTGAGGAAAATCTCCTCCTACCAACGGCTTTGCCCAATTCACAAAAGCGTCGGTTACATCAACCCTGTTGGAATTAATCCAGTTTAAAGGGAATTCTCTCTTTGAATTGGCCACCTTTTCCAGGCGAACTTTATCATAAATAATTTTATAGGTATCCCCGGGTGCTCTTATCAGGGTAGACATAAAGCCAGTTTCCCCGGAAAGAGCAATTTTTGCGGCATAAGCGCCAACCCCGCGGGACTCTCTTTGATCAATTTCTGAGACATAGGCCATTTCTCTTCTCTGCCGGGTCCCGGGTCTTTCTCCTCTGGCTATTCCATGGACTTTTAATCTACTGCGGGCTCTTCCCTGGCAATCCTTTCGGTCAGCCCCATTAAGGTAATTAACCAGGATTTGCTCAACCGTTCTTTCCGAAGCAGAAAACTGTTCATTACCAAAATCATCCCGTAAAATTCCTAAATCTCCTATTTTCACTCCCTCGCTGATAACTACGATACATCTGGAATAAAGACTTAATTTTTCATTAACCTTTTTAGTTGTAAATTCCAAATTTTCCCGGCTATCGGTTTTAGCTAAAGCTTCAGGAAGAATAATTAATAAAGGCATCTCCCTTGCCGGGTCAGCTAATCTGGCGGAGGCTGGAATAAAACCAATCTTCCTTCCCATTACTCCAATTACCAAAACCGGATCGCTGGTATAACTTGCCTTATTTTCCTCATTTGCCTCCAGGATATTAATGGCGAGGTTTCGGGCCGTGCTCCCATAGCCGGGATTGTGGTCACAGATGGCAAATGTCCCATCCGGCTGCAGGAGTCCGCCGACATCGTTATCAATTGTTTTGGGGATTCCGGTACAGATAATTTTTAAATTATTTTCTTTGGCTAATTCACTTACCTTATTTGCAGTATCCATTGAATCTCCGCCGCCGCAATAAAAGAAATAGCCAATATCATGCTTTTTAAAGACCTCAATAATTCTGATTAAATCATCTTTTTCCCGTATCTTATACCGGCAACTGCCGATAGTTCCCGCCGAGGGCGTTCTTGCTAAGAGAGATATCTCTCTTGAATCTTGCGCTGAAATGTCAACAAACTCTTCTTTAAGTATACCAAGAATACCCATCCGGGCCCCGTATATTTTGCCTATTTCCTTTGATGTTTTTAATACTTCAATTGCTCCGCGGATGCTATTGTTTATTACGGCGGTTGGCCCACCCGACTGGGCAATAACTGTATTTTTCATAATTTAAATGCATAGGAATTTCCTTTTTTGGCGAACCTGAAAGGTTCGCACTACGTAGAACTAAGATGTAGTGCGAGGCTTTTAGCCTCGCTAATTTATTTAGCCACGAATTAACACGAATAAAAGAGATGACAACGCAGTTGTCATTGCGAGGGACGAAGTCCCGTGGCAATCCCTCGCTTCTATGAGATTGCTTCACTATCGTTCGCAATGACTATTTTTTAGTGTTCATTAGTGTTCATTCGTGGTTGCTATTGTTTTTCTGTTACCTCTTTTTCCGGTCTGCCCTCTAACATCCACTCGGTATGAAACTCTCTTATTTTTCCTTTCTCGGCAGTCATCACTTCCGGGTCATCTGCTCCGGCTATCTTAAAATATCCGTGAGCGCCAAAATAGTCTCTCTGCAAAGCCGCTACCTGGGCGGAAAACATAATTGGGCTGCAAAGTTGCACAATATAATCGTAAGCGCTGCCCATCGCCAAAGCAGGAACTTTAACCTGATAAGCCATCCGCATAAAAAGTTCAAGATTTTCAAGATTTTTAGACACAAAATTAGAAAATTTTGGAGCGGCAAGAAGGTTTACCAAATCCTCATTCTCTTCATAAGACGCGGCAATGTCATCAAGAAATTGAGCTCTGATGATGCACCCGGCCCGCCAGATTTTAGCAATTTTCCCCAGTCTTAAATTAAATTTGTATTCGGTTGAAGCTGCTTTTAACAAAGCCATACCCTGAGCGTAGGAGGAGATTTTGGCGAGGTATAAAGCATCATGAGCAATTTTAATTAATTCATCTTTTTTCTCGGATGACAATTTTTTTAAGCCAATTATTTTTGACATCTTTAATCTTAAATCTTTGTCCTGAGACATCTCCCGGGAAAATACTGCTGCGGCAATTGTAGGGATTGGCACCAGTAATTCCAGAGCGCTTTGGACCGTCCAGGTGCCGGTTCCTTTCATTCTGGTAATATCAGCAACTCTATCTGCCAAATATTCTTCGCTGCCTTTATGTTTTTCGCAGAGGCTATCCGCGGTAATCTCAATAAGGTAGGAACGTAAAATATCGTTTTTGTCGTTCCACCCGCTCATAACCTCGGCAATCTCCCCTGAATTCATCCCTGAATTTTTGAAAAACCAGGCGACCTCACCAATTAATTGCATATCACCATATTCAATCCCGTTATGAACCATTTTAACGAAATGTCCTGCTCCGCCCGGACCAATATAAGTGACGCAGGCTTCTCCGTCAGATGCTTTAGCGGAAATGTCCTTAAATATTTTTTCCACCAGGGAATATGCTTCTTTTTCTCCGCCGGGCATCAGGGATGGACCCTTAAGGGCACCCTCTTCCCCTCCAGAAACTCCCGTACCAATGAAGAGAAAACCTCTCTGAGTTAACTCATCATTTCGTCTGATCGTATCTTTGAAATAAGAATTTCCGCCGTCTATGATTAAATCTCTTTTCTCCAAAAAGAGAATAAGCTGATTAATAAAATTATCTATTGGTTTGCCAACTTTGACCATAAGCATAATTTTTCTCGGAGATTCAAGAGAGGCTACGAAATCCTTCAAATCATAAGCGCCGATTATCTTTTTCCCTTTTGCAGGACCTTCAACAAAGGCTTTGGTTTTTGCGCCGGTCCGGTTATATACCGCAACCGAATAGCCTTTGCTTTCCATATTTAAAGCCAAGCTTCTCCCCATTACTTCCATACCGATAACACCAATATTTGCTTTTTGCATTTTCCCCCTTTCTATCTTAATACAGTGCCCTTCACGAAACTCTGAAACCCGCGTTACTATTGCGTTTCCGAAGACCTATCTTTTTGATTTGCCCT
>PFWI01000228.1 GCA_002791075.1 bacterium (Candidatus Ratteibacteria) CG_4_9_14_3_um_filter_41_21
AAGGAAGGAATAATTGATGATAACATCGTGAAAGAAGCGGCAAAACAGGAAATAATAAGAAGATATTTTCGCTATAAAAGAGAATTTTTACTGGGGTTGATAGAAAAAGACACCATTGAAAGAGTAGAAAAAATAATGCAAAAATTAAATTTAAAAGAAGAAGATAGGAAAGTAGTACCTGAGGCAAGAAAAGCAGCTGCAGAATCAAAAAGAAAAGCAATAAGAAAAAAGGACAAGATAGATTTTTACTGTGGCGCGGCTTTACAAATCAATGGAATCATTGAGCAAGGAAAAAATTCTTCTCTGCTGCATGCTGAATCTGCCGCAATAATAAATGTTATAAAAAAATTATCAAAAATTCCGGAGAAGATTGATCTTCTTCCCAAACAGATAATTCAAAATATCGCCAGAATGAAAGGAAATTTGAAAGAAAGGACAACCAGTTTAAGCGTGGAAGAGACTTTGGTGGCATTAGCCATAGCTTCTACGATGAACCCAGCTACTGCATTATGTATAAAAAATCTTTCAAAGTTAGACGGAACTGATATGCATACAACTCATATGCCCAGCCAGGGAGATGAAGAAGGGATAAGAGAACTGGGCATAAATTTAACCACCGATGCATTGATGCTCAATGAACTTTATTTTAGACGATGAGGAGGCTCGGAAAGTTTCTTCGGCGGCACGCTTGTCAATCCCAGCGAGATTGACTGCACTCTGTGAATCTGCTCGCTCGTCCTTCGGACACCGTGCCCGCTCGCAGATTCAAAGGCCGCTACAGAAACTTTCTTCGCCTTAGTGTAAAAAGAGTAAAAGCTCAGTTAACCCCGTGTCATCTGATAGATGTAGTGCGAGGCCTTTAGCCTCGCCAACAAGCGAACCTGAAAGGTTCGCACTACTGTAGTTGCAGAGCTTGCTCTGCGGCAAAGCAAGCTTTGCCACTACAGACAATGACGTGGTTTGGTGAATATTTACTAAAAAGAAAAATACTATGGAAGAGAATTGCGGGTTATTTGGTATTTATTCAGATAAAAATATCATCCAGAATCTTTACTACGGTATCTTTAAATTGCAGCATCGGGGACAGAAATACTGCGGTCTTTCCACCTTTAAAAAAGAGATTAATCTTACCACCCACAAGGGTTTTGTCCGGCATACCTTCACCCCGGAGGAATTAAAAAATCTTTCGGCGAATTCCGGCATTGGCCATGTCAGCTTGAAAGAACGCCAACCGATCATCTTAGAATCAAAATTAGGAAAATTCGCTATTGCCTTTAGTGGAAATATTGCCAATGCCGGCAATCTCATTGCTAATTTAAAGAGTAAGGGTTATTCCTTTGCCACTAATACCCAGATAGAGCTTCTGGCAAAATTGATTGCCCAGGGAGAAAATTTTGTTGATGGAATTGAGAAGATGCGCAATAGTATCATCGGTTCCTACGCTCTCTTAATCTTAACCAGGGAAGGAATCTATGCGGCAAGAGATTCTCATGGATTCAAGCCGTTAGTTCTGGGAAAAAAGGATAGAAGTTTTGCGGTTTCTTCAGAATCGCGACCGTTTAATTTAATCGGCTTAAGAATTTTCCGGGATGTCAAACCCGGAGAAATTGTTTTCATCAATCAGCATGGATTTCAAACCAAGAAATTGACCAAGGATAAAAGAGTTGCTCATTGCGCCTTTGAATGGGGCTATATTGCCTCTATGGATTCAATTATTGACGGGGTACCGGTAGTAAGGGCTAGAAATAATTTAGGGGCAAGTTTAGCCAGAAACGATAACATCAGCGCAGATTTGGTGGCCGCCGTCCCCTTCTCCGGTATCGGGCACGCTCTCGGTTACCACAAGGAATCAGGCATCCCTTATGATGAGGTTTTCTTAATTGACCGGTTTGCCAGCAGAAGTTATACCCCTTTAACCCAGGAAGAACGGGATGAAGAAGCAAGAATAAAACTTTCGGTAATTGAAAGTGTGGTTAAGGGAAAAAGAATTATCTTGTGTGACGATTCTATCGTCCGGGGTACCCAAATCAAGAATAAAGTTTTGGAATTGAAATCTGCGGGAGCAAAAGAGGTTCACGTTAGAATCGCCTGCCCTCCCCTAATGGCACCCTGCAAATATGGCATCTCCACAAGATCATACCAAGAATTGATTGCCAAACAATATTCCCTTAAAGAGATTGAAAAGCACATCGGAGCTGATTCTCTCCGATATAACAATTTAGAAGATTTTATTAAGGCGATTGGATTGCCGGCAAACGAACTCTGCCTTACCTGCTGGACCGGAAAAAAATCAATATGACACGAAGTTGTCATATTGAGCAAGGTTTCTCTCGTTTGTCATTGCGATACGTCAGTGAAGCAATCTCATAAGATTGCCACGCCCTTTGGGCTCGCAATGATAGTGTAGTATATATGCCTTGGCGAATACGGTATGAAGTATGAAACCATTGTCGGATTGGAAGTTCACGTTCAACTGCTAACCAACTCCAAGTTATTCTGTAATTGCAGCACTAAATTCGGAGAAAAAGCCAACACTCAGGTCTGCCCGATTTGCTTGGGAATGCCCGGAGTCTTGCCGGTAATCAATGAGCAGGCGGTCAGATTAGCCATCAAGAGCGCTTTTGCCCTTCATTGCGAGATTCTTAAGTTTACCCGTTTTGCCCGCAAGAATTATTTTTACCCGGACCTGCCCAAAAATTATCAAATCTCCCAATTTGAAGAACCATTGGCTATTAATGGTTATCTTAATTTAGGAAAGAAAAAAATCGGAATAAAAAGGGCTCATCTGGAGGAAGATGCCGGAAAACTTCTTCATCCTGAAGAAGAAGCCTATAGCCTCGTTGATTTCAACCGGTGCGGCATTCCCCTCCTGGAGATCGTAAGCCAACCTGAACTAAAAAGCCCTCAGGAAGCGGAAGATTATTTAAACGTTTTAAAATTAATTCTAAAATATCTGGAGGTAAGCGACTGCAATATGGAGGAAGGCTCTTTGCGGTGCGACGCCAACCTTTCGGTACGGCCACAAGGAGAGAACAATCTGGGGGTAAAAACCGAAGTCAAAAATATGAATTCCTTTAAAAGTGTCCGGAAGGCCCTTTCCTATGAAAGAGAAAGGCAGATTAAACTATTGGAAAAAGGAGGAAAAGTAAACCAGGAAACCATGCTCTGGGATGAAAAAAAGGGAATCACCCTTCCTATGCGCAGTAAAGAGGAATCCCAGGATTACCGGTATTTTCCTGAACCGGATTTAATCCCGCTTGCTTTCAACGAAGAATGGCTCAAAAAAATAGAGCAGGAAGTGGCAGAATTACCGGAAACAAGGAAAAAAAGATTTATTGAAAATTACTTCCTTTCCGATTACGACGCTGGCGTTTTAACCTCGCAAAAGCCCTTAGCCGATTACTTTGAAGAAACTGTCTCTCGGGGAGGAAAACCTAAACTGGTGAGTAACTGGATTTTAACCGAACTTTTGGGAAGATTGAATTCCCGGCATTTAACCATCGGCCAATCTCCCTTCACTCCGGCCCACTTAGTCGAACTCTTGAAATTAATTGAAGAAGGGAAAATCAGCGGGAAAATAGGAAAAGATATTTTAGCCAAGGTTTTTGATAGCGGTAAAAGCCCAACGAGCATCATCAAGGAAGAAAAACTAACCCAAATTTCCGGAAACGCCTTATTGTTAAAGGTCGTTGTAGAAGTAATCAAAGAGAATCCCAAAACCATTTCTGACTATAAAAAAGGAAAGGAGAGAGCGCTTGGTTTTTTGGTGGGAATGGTGATGAAAAAAACAAAAGGCAGGGCAAACCCCGCCAACGTAAATAAACTCTTGCAGGAAGAGATTAAAAAATTATGAAGATTCAGGAATTGCCGGCGCATCAGATTCATAAGTTATTGGTCAAGAAAGAAATTTCCTGCCAGGAAGTTATCCGGGAAATATTTAAAACAATTGGGGAGAAAGAAGGAGAAATTCATGCTTATCTTTCCTTCAGAGACAGGGAAAAAGTCCTTCGGGAAGCCAAAAAGGTGGATGAAAAACTCAAGAATGGAGAAAAACTTTTTCCTTTAGAGGGAATCCCGATTGCCATTAAAGATAATATGTGCATCTCCGGAGAAAAAACCACCTGCGCCTCCAAAATTTTAGAAAATTTTATCTCTCCTTATGATGCCACTGTAATCAAAAGATTAAAGGAAAAAGGCCTTATCTTCATCGGCAAGACCAATATGGATGAATTTGCTTTTGGCTCCTCTACGGAAAATTCCTATTTTGGACCAACGCATAATCCTTATGATTTAGAGCGCGTTCCTGGTGGTTCCAGCGGGGGTTCCGCTGCGGCGGTAGCCTCTGGCGAAGCAACCGTTGCGCTGGGTTCAGACACCGGCGGTTCTATCCGGCAGCCTGCGGCTTTCTGCGGTGTGGTAGGCTTAAAACCAACATACGGAAGAGTCTCCCGCTTTGGATTAGTTGCTTTTGCTTCCTCCCTGGACCAGATTGGCCCAATCACCAAAGACGTTACTGACAGCGCTCTCCTCCTTAATGTTATCAGTGGATATGATTTAATGGATTCTACTTCAGTAAACATCACCCTTCCCGACTTTACCAAAAGTTTAATTCCCCAGGTTAAGGGTTTCAAAATTGGAGTACCCCAAGAATACTTTGTTTCCGGTATTGACCGGGAGGTGGAAGCATCGATAAAGAAGAGTATCAAATTATTGGAGGCTATAGGAGCAAAAATAGAGGAAATTACGTTGCCCCATACCGACTACGGAATTGCTACTTACTATATTATTGCCACCGCAGAGGCCAGCGCTAATTTAGCCCGCTTTGATGGCATCCGTTATGGTTATCGTAGTAAAAATAATAAAACTTTGAGCGAACTTTATGAGCATAGCCGGGCCGAAGGATTCGGCAAAGAGGCCAAGAGAAGAATTATATTGGGCACCTATGTCCTCTCGGCTGGTTACTATAATGCCTATTACCTGAAAGGATTAAAAGTAAGAACCTTGATTAAAGAGGATTTTAATCAAGCATTCAGAAAAGTAGACGCAATCCTTACTCCAACTTCTCCAACTACCGCTTTTAAAATAGGAGAAAAGACTGACGACCCCTTGAAGATGTATTTAGCTGATGTTTTTACTATCTCGGCAAACCTTGCCGGGATTCCGGGAATCAGCATACCTTGCGGGTTCTCTAAAGAAAAATTACCCATTGGACTGCAAATTCTCGCTCCTGCTTTTGGCGAGGAAAAAATCTTTCAAATTGCCTTCACCTTGGAGCAGAGCCTGAAAAAATAAATTAGCGAGGCTAAAAGCCTCGCACTACATCTTAGTTCTACGTAGTGCGAACCTTTCAGGTTCGCCAAAAAAGGAAATTCCTATGGTATTAAATTATACCCCCCCTCCTCACATCCTCCCCCTCAAGGGGGGAGGAAAGAGGTGGGGGTAACTTTGAAATTCCGGACAACAAATGGAAACAAGGGTTGAAGTTTTTCTAAAAAAGGGAATTAACAATAGCGAGGCTGAAGGCATTAAAAGCGATATTCAAGATTTAGGAATTAAAAAGGTTAGAGAAGTAATAACCACTCAAATTTACCTGATTGAAGGGGAAATTTCCCCAAGCCAAAAAAGATTAATCTGCGAAAATTTGCTCGCTGACCATCTCATTCAGGAATATCACCTAAACTCAAAACTCAAAACTCAAAACTCAAAACTCAATCCTTGGATTGTAGAGGTTTGGCTTAAAAAAGGTGTTACCGATACCGTAGCCGAAAGTGCGGCAAAAGGAATCAGAGATTTGGGAATAAAAAAAGTAAAAAATGTCAAAACCGGAAAGAAGTATCTTCTCTTCGGTTCTCTTTCCTCAAAAGAGATAGAAATAATCTGTCAGAGACTTCTCGTTAATAAAGTAATTCAAAATTATTTTATAAAATGAATAACGCTCGTTACATAAAGATATTGGGCTCAGCCGACCGCCAACTGGAAAAAATCAGCAAGGACTACCTGCTTTCTCTTAATCTGGCTGAAATGAAGACCAT
>PFWI01000144.1:0-2274 GCA_002791075.1 bacterium (Candidatus Ratteibacteria) CG_4_9_14_3_um_filter_41_21
TCCGGTCTCCCGGCAGGCGGATAAGACGTTTAAGGTTCCCAAAACATTGGTCTCCACCACTTCCCGGGGATGGAAATAAGAATAGGGAATCCCGATAAGAGCCCCCAGATGAAAAATTAAGTTGCATCCTTTAACCGCTTTTCTCACCGCATCAGTATCTCTTAAATCCCCGGCTATAATCTCTATGTTTTTCCTGATTCTTGCCGGAAGCATCTCCAGCATTCCGGAGTCATTGCGGGAGTTATACCTGACAAAAGCCTTTACTTTCGCCCCTTCCTTAACCAATTTTTCCGTTAAATGGCTTCCGATAAACCCCCCGGCCCCGGTAACCAAAATCTTTTCATCTTTTATTTTCATCTTTATCCTTTCTAAAAAAAGGAATTCTTATACAATTATATAAGACAATCCTTATGGAATAGACATACTTTCTCTTTTTTAGCCAATTTAATCATATCCTCGGTAAAACCACTTTTACTAAACAAACAGAAATAATGGCATCTGCCTTTTTTACCCCATTCAACCCTTTGGGTTTTCTCTTCCAGGTCTTTATAGATATTCGTTCCAATGGGTTTATTAGACCATTTGACTTCACCAAAAAGAATTTCGTTTGTTTGGCTGTTCACCGCTACCAGGTCTATTTCCTCATTTTTATTCCACCAACGACCATAACTTTCAAATTTAAGAGTAATTTTATTATTCAAAATAGCATTTAGAAGGATTTCTCCCGATATCCTTTCGTAGTTTTTAGCCAGAAGGGAAGGCATCGCCTCTTTAATTTTTGATGCGACCTCATTTATCCTGTTTTCTTCAAGAAGGGCTCTGTTCCTGAAGACAAATCTAAACCAGAAATTAAAAAAGTTGTCATCTATCATGTATATTCCCTTTCTTGACTTCTCCGGCATTCTTTCTGTAATTGCTATTTCCTTTTTTGTTATTTGCAAACTATCCAAAATAGATATGTATCTGGAAACTGTGCCTTTATCAAAGCCGGTTTCATTTATAATCTCCGAAAGTTTGTGTTTCCCTAATGACAACGCTTCCAATATTGCAAAATAATTTCTCGGTTCTTTCAATTCCTCTCTAAGCAGAAATTCAACTTCTTCATAAAGAGGTTGCCCCTTTTTTAAAATTTCTTTTTTTACGACATCAAGATAGTTTTTGCCGCAAAATTTACCCAAATAGAGCGGGGTGCCACCCACAATGCTGTAGATTGATAAAATCTCCTCAAAACTTTTGCCCGCAAAAATCTCTTTCACTTCCTTAAATTTAAAGGGTTTTATCAGAAATTGGCCGGTTCTTCTACCGTATAGAGGGGCCTTATAAAAAAGGGCCGTTTTCTCCATCATAGAGATGCTTGAACCCAGAAGTATCAAATAAACATTAGAATTCTTTAGATAAAGGTCCCAGGCCTTCTGGAAGGTTGAAGGAACAGCCTTATCAGTCTCAACTAAATAAGGAAACTCATCAACGATAATAATTAACTTCTCCCTTTTGTGGGCAAGATATTTAAAAGCTGTTTCCCAATCCCTAAATCCCTCTGAAGGTAAAAATTCATCTTTGAAATATTCTCCGATTGCCGCAGTAAACTTCTTTAACTGATGATGCATAGCTATTCTCTCGCATAAAAAATAGATATGAGGTTTACCTTTGGCAAATTGAATGCTAATCTCAGTTTTACCCACCCGCCGTTTGCCATAGATGATGATTAATTGGGCAATAGTTTCACGCCATTTTTCATTAAGAAAATTCAGTTCTGATTCTCTATTTGTAAATTGCATTTTATTTCAAGGTAAAATGTAGTGACCGAGTTTGCTCGGCTTTTTTATAATCTAATCTATTTTAGACTAATCTATTTTAGACTAATAAAAAGTTTTTGTCAACCAAATCTTTTCTAAAAAAATTTTCCTCTCCGGGACAGCAATCCGCAAAAGAGATAACAACCAGAAAATCTCCGCTTTTAGGTTAAACGGACCCAACCGAATTGCTTTAAGAAATTCTTTCCTTGATTGCGAAAATTCCTTTTGCATTTGATAAGTGCGGCCCAAAGAATAATGCAATTTTGCGAATCTACGACGTATTTTATTGTATGGAATTTCAAAGTTACCCCTACCTATCTCCTCCCCCCTTGAGGGGGAGGATGGAGGTGGGGGGTATAATTTACCTTTTAAAATATCCTTAAGTTCCGGATACCTTTTGAGGCATTTCTCTAATATCTCAAACTGCTCCCGGAAAACCAGGGAAGAATTTCTGCTCAAATTGCCGGAGTGGACGCGA
>PFWI01000144.1:2361-4065 GCA_002791075.1 bacterium (Candidatus Ratteibacteria) CG_4_9_14_3_um_filter_41_21
TGATGATTAAAAACCCCGACTTTATCCAAGACAGTTTTTCGGACAACTGCCGTAAGACAAGGAATAAAATTACCTAAAAATAACTCCGGGAAGACGTTGCCCCGGCACGGCTTCACTTCCTCAAAAAGTTTGCCGAGTATCCCCCCTTCAGGGTTAATTTTATAAGAGTCGGAATAAACTAATCCGATTTCGGGATTGCCGTCTAAAATCGGTATTTGTTTTTCCAATTTCTCCGGCAACCAGAGGTCGTCATGGTCCAGAAGAGCTATATATTTGCCCCGGGAAGCCAAAATTCCCTTATTACGGGCAGAGGAAACGCCTTTATTTTGCTGATAGATATAGATAATTCGGCGGTCATTAAGCCCTTTGACGATTTCTGCACTTCTATCGGTAGAGCCGTCATCAATAATGATAACCTCTATCTCGGAATATTTCTGATTTAAGGCGCTTTCTATTGTTTCTTTAATATATTTTGCGCTGTTGTAAAGAGGTATAATTACGCTAACCAAGGGCAAATTCATCTATCTTTTTCCCCGGATACCAACTGGATTGCTTCCCTCAAAGAGTCAAACGTCCCGGCATCCACCCACCAACCCTTCAGTATCTTATGGGATAATTCCCCTCTTTTCAAATAGACCATATTCACATCTGATATTTCATATTCACCTCTGGCTGAGGGCTTGAGTTTCTTTATTATTTCAAAAACTTTATTATCATACATATAGATTCCCGTAACACAATAGCTTGCCCTGGGATTCTGCGGTTTTTCTTCAATAGAGACAATTTTATCCCGATTAACCTCAGCTATCCCATATCGGCTGGGGTCAGGAACATCCTTGAGAAATACCGTTGCTCCCTGCGCCTCTTTCTTAAACTCCTCTACGTACTCTTTCAGGCTATCCTGAAAGATATTATCTCCTAACAAAACGACAAGCGGCTCATTGTCGGCAAAATCTTCTGCCGCCTCCAGCGCTTTGGCAATTCCATTTGGCTCATCCTGAACCCGATAACTCAATTTACAGGAGAACTCTTTCCCACTGCCTAAAAGTTTTACGATATCCCCTAAACTATCTCCGCTTCCTACAATGAGAATCTCAGGCAACCCCGCCTCTACCAATTTTTCAACCGCATGGATAATCATCGGCTTATCCCCCACCGGTATAAGATGCTTATTGACTACTTTGGTAACCGGATAAAGCCTGGAACCCCCACCCCCGGCTAAAATCACTCCTTTCATTTCACTCCTTTTTAAAGAAAGCCTCATAAATGAGGCAACTACATATTGTATTGTAGCGGTCTGATTTATCAGACAATTGTAGTTGCTCGATTTATCGAGCCAAAACTACTATACTTGAAAAAATTCTCTAATCGTCTTAATAACAAATTCTACATTTTTATTCGTCATCTCAGAGTATAAAGGCAGAGTCAATATCTCTTGATATACTCTTTCGGTAATTGGCAGTTTTGTTCTGTAGGATTTAAAAAATGGGTGAAGATGATTGGGAATATAATGGATTCCGGTAGTAATCCCCTTTCCCTGCAAAAATTTCATCAATCTTTCCCGGTTTCTTTTTACTTTAATAATATAGTTAAAGGGAGCAACTTCTTTATAATTATGTTCTATCAACTCCAATCCTTCTATACCTTCAAGAGATTTATCGTATTTTTTGACAATCTCCTGTCTCCTTTTTAAGAATTCGGGAA
>PFWI01000045.1 GCA_002791075.1 bacterium (Candidatus Ratteibacteria) CG_4_9_14_3_um_filter_41_21
ATTCTCCTTATGTCGGAATTTCTTTATTATAGCATCTTTTGACTTTAAAATAAATCTGTGTTAATCTGTGGTAAAAAAGGAGAGGAAAATGCGGAATCGAAATCCATTTCAATTTTTTTCCAATGACATCGGGATAGATTTAGGAACGTCAAACACCGTGGTTTGCATCAGGGGAACCGGGATTGTTCTTTCCGAGCCTTCAATTGTAGCCTTCAATGCAGAAAACAAAGAGGTTTTAGCCGTGGGCACGGAGGCCAAGCGAATGCTGGGGCGAACCCCGTCCAATATCATCGCAATGAAGCCCTTGCGGGATGGGGTAATTGCTGATTTTGAAGCTACCGAGATGATGCTGCGCTATTTCATCAATAAGGTGCGCACCCGCCGGCACCGTTTTATCCTTCCGCCCCGAATCATTATTGCCATCCCCTCCGGCATCACCAACGTGGAGAAAAGAGCAGTCCAGGATACCGCTCTTAAAGCCGGGGCCAGAGCAGTTTATCTGGTAGAGGAGCCGATGGCGGCGGCTATTGGCGTGGGGCTGCCCGTAAGCGAACCTACCGGCAGTTTCATTATTGATATCGGCGGGGGGACCACGGAGATGGCGGTCATCTCCCTGGGAGGCATTGTAGCAAAGAGAAGCATTAGAGTCGCCGGCAATGAGATGGACGAAGCCATTATTGAATATCTGAAAAAAAAACATAATCTCTTAATTGGAGAACGGACTGCCGAGGAGATTAAAATCAGCATTGGCAGCACCATCCCCCTGGAAGAGGAAAAACTAACGGTAGAAGTTAATGGGAGGGACTTGATTGAAGGATTGCCAAAAACAATTAACGTCCATTCCGAAGAGATTAGAGAAGCAATTAAAGAGCCGTTATGGTTAATCGTTAATGAAGTTCACGCCCTTTTGGAGCAAACGCCGCCTGAACTATCCAGCGATTTAGCCAAACAAGGCTTAACGATGAGCGGCGGAGGATCCCTCTTGCGGGGTATCGATAAACTCCTTTCCCGGGAAACCAAGGTTCCGGTAAACGTCGCACAAGAACCTCTTTTAGCGGTAGTAAAGGGAACCGGTAAAATCCTTGAAGAAGTTTCCTATTTCAAGAGCCTTAAAAAAGAGAAATAAGGGAGGCTTGGAAGTTCCCTTCAGCGGCACGCTTACAGGGAACATTCCAAGCCTTTGTAAGTAAAGAAAAAGGTAAATAAGGTGCTTAAATGTTATGGAGATACAGAAAAGAGATTTTGCTTCTTTTCTTTCTTGCGTTAGCACTTTTCGTCGGAATAAAATTTTCCCATTCCCAAAAAATCTTCCGGATTAAAAAATCCCTGGTTCTCTCTTCTCCGGAAAACTCTATTTCCCACCCGGTTAGGTATTTACGGTCTACCCGGAATTATCAGCGACTAAAATTGGAGAAAGTCTTTATTGACGAACTCTTAATCGAGAATAAGCGGCTGCGAAAAATTCTTCAATTAAAAGAAAAAAAACCCTATCAGTTCAAAAGGGCGGCCAGAGTGATCAGAATGGATCCCGTAGGTTGGCCAACCACAATTCTGATTGATTCGGGTCAGGAAGAATCCATCGAAGAAGGAATGACTGTTCTTGACCAAAACGGCTCTCTGGTAGGAAGGGTAGCCAGAGTAGATAAAAATACCTCCCTGGTGATGACTCTTCTTCATCCGGAAAGTAAGGTCAGTGGTTTAGTCCAACATACCAGAGAAGCAGGAATTTTGCAGGGAGGCCATTCCGGCGTTTTGGAATTAAAATACCTGGCCAAAGAAAGCAAAGCGCAAAAGGGAGATCTAATGCTTACCTCAGGGCTTTCTACTCTTTATCCTGATGGGCTTCCCATCGGCAAGGTTCTTAAGGTCAAAGAGAAAGGTCCTTCTCTTTTTCTTGAAGTAGTGATTAACCCGGCTGTTTCCTTCGCAAAATTAGAAGAGGTTTTGATTATTCAATGATTGCAAAAGAAAAATTCTCTCCTTATTTTCTTAAACTCTTGCTGGTCTTAGCTTTCTTTTTTATTTTTCAATGGACCGGGGCAAAATATCTTCGCGTCAACAATATTGCCCCGGACTTTATTCTCGTCTTTCTTATTTTTTTCTCTCTGCATACCGGCGGAATATTTGCGCTTTCTTTAGCCTTTTTTGCCGGACTTTTGCAGGATATCCTCTTCCGGGGAATGCTGGGAGCCAATAGTTTCTCGTTCTGTCTGATTGCCTATCTCGTTGACCGGTTGAGGAATAAACTAAAAGTTAAGGAATGTTTTTATAGCGAGATAATTTTTGTTTTCTTCGGCAGTTTCTTCTACATTATTTTTTCGGCTTTCTTTTATCAAACCCCCTGGACGGTAGAGCTGCTTATTCCGAAGATTTTCATCTTTTCTTTTTATAATTCTTTTCTCTTTTCTATCCTCTCGGCGGGAACAAAAAGGATTATCTATGGATAGGCTCAAGGTTCTTCCCCGCCTCATTTATCTTTTCTTCATTCCTCTTTTTTGCGGAATTTTTTATCTGCAAATTATTAGATACTTTCCTTACAAGAAACTCTCTGAACGCAATTGCCTGCGGATTATTGACCTGGACATTCCCCGGGGAACAATTTTTGACCGAAAGGGAGAAGTTTTAGTTGCCGACCGACCGTGTTTTAACCTTTGTTTTATCCCTTTTGATTTGAAAGATTGTGAAAAGACCAGCAAAATTCTGGCTCCCGTGCTCAACATCCTTCAAGAAAAGATTAAATCTACCCTTAGAAAAAAATATTCCAATCCCTTTGAACAGCAATTTCTCAAGAGGGACCTTGGGGGGAAGGAAATTGCTTTTGTGGAAGAGGAAAATGAGAAACTCCCCGGCCTCTTCATCCAGGTAGGGCTGAAGCGTGATTATAAATTGGGCCGGGACGCTTCTCTTCTTCTTGGCTACACCGGCGAAGTAAGTCCGGGAGAACTGGAAAGATTAGAGGACGTAAAATCAGGAGACCTTATTGGCAAAGAAGGAATAGAAAAAGTCTTTGACGCGGTCCTGAAGGGAAAAAGGGGGGGCATTCGTATTGAGGTTGACGCCTGGGGACATAAGGTCAGGACTTTAGGAAAGAAGGAGTCCTCCCCGGGAAATAATATTATCTTAAGCGTTGACCTCTCAATCCAGGAATCTGCCGCAAAAAATTTAGGGGACTATCCGGGAAGCGTGGTCGCAATGGACCCAAGGAATGGGGAGATTTTGGCGCTGGTAAGCAAGCCTTCTTTTGACCCTGATGACATCCAATCTTCCCTCCGCCATCCCGGAAAACCTTTTCTTAACCGGGCACTCCAAGGCTGTTATGCACCCGGCTCCATTTATAAGATTTGCACTGAACTGGCCGCTCTGGAGAAAAAAGTAATTACCCCCACCGATAAACTGGAATGTAAAGGCATCCTGGAAGTGGCCGAGGGGGAGCGAATCAGGCTCTTCCATTGTTGGGTAGATAGAAAGACGGACCAGTACAAACAACACGGCTGGATTGACATTAATACCGCCCTGCCCCAATCCTGCAATATCTTTTTTGGCCAGATCGGCTTGATGGTGGGAGCAAAAGACCTCCTTGACTGCGGGGAGAAGTTTGGTTTGGGCGCGCCCACGGGAATTGACCTGCCCGGAGAAAAATCCGGTTATATCCCTCCCCCTGAGTACTCGGGAGGAGCATTAAATCTTTCCATCGGCCAGGGGGCGCTTTTGGTTACCCCGGTTCAATTGGCAAGATTTATTGCTACGATTGCCAACGGAGGTAATCTCTGGCAGCCGCAGGTTACCAAGCAAATTCTTGACCCCGCGGGAAATACGATTCTTTCTTTCCCTCCCCATCTGCAACGCTCGATTTTTATTCCTGAAGAAAACCTTGCCATCTTGAGGGAAGGACTCTATAATGTGGTGGAGCAAGGCACCGGCATAAACAGCAAAGTTCCCGGACTATCAGTTTGCGGAAAAACCGGCACTGCTCAAATTGCCAAATCAGAATTGGATCTGCCAACTCACGGAGCATTTGTCTGCTACGCTCCCCGGGAAAACCCGGTAATTGCTCTCTGCGTTTTTCTTGATCGCGCCAATTCGGCAGAAGCAGCCATTATTGCCGGAAGAATTTTGCAGGATATTTTTTTCCCGGCTAAGGAAAAATTAACCACAGAGAGTACAGAAAAAAATAATCTAACCACGAATAAACACGAATAAAAATTACAAAGATTACCAACAAGAACACGAAAAACTACAATATCTTTAACCACAAAGACTCAAAGGCTCAAAG
>PFWI01000264.1 GCA_002791075.1 bacterium (Candidatus Ratteibacteria) CG_4_9_14_3_um_filter_41_21
TGAAGCCCTATTTCTTCTCCTTAATTCGGCATCAGGGAAAGAGGTTTCTTCAGAGAAAGCAAAAAAGGCAGGTCTTCATTTCCTCTATCTGCGCAGCCATTTTGCTCCGGGAAGAATAAAAATTTGGCAGAAGGCAAAACTAAAAGAGCCAACTATCTACTACGATCTTCCTGGCAATAAGACAACCTACTGTTTTGAGGTTGAAAAGAAGGAAAAGAGTTTAGGCTATATTATGGTGAGTAGTCACAAGGAAGCCTCTCCCATTCAGGAGTTTTCTCTACTGCCTCCACCCCATCAAAGGTATTTAACAGATTGCAAAGACGATCTGCAAAAATACCTCTTGAGCCATAAGATTAAGGGAGATTTAGAAGAACCTACCTTCCTCTATATCTGCCCGGGAATTTATTTTTTCAAATTTTCCCTTTCTGATAATTCGGGAAGAAGAGTTCTTTTTGTCGAAATGAGAAGCAACACCGTAATCCCGCAACTCAAAATCTTTTCTTACCCTGGTTCAGGTAGAGAAGACCAATCCTGGAATATCTTAGAAAAACCTATTTTTTTTCTTAAGAGCGATTACTCCTCCTTAACCAACTTCCGTTCTCTCCCTTTTTTCATCTCATCGCACCCAACCTCTGCGGCAATGATTTTAAATTACTGGAATCTAAGACGAGCGGATGAGCCGGAGAAAGCCTTTATCGGAGAAATAGCAAATTATATTGCTACCTGTGGTTGTGGCAAGAAAGAAGAGGTCTTAGAGCTAGCAAAAGGGATTAAGAGTTTCTCTGCTCTCCGGGGTTATCAGCTAAAGATTAAGGAATATTGTAAGGAGAGCACCTTCAAGAGAGAGCGCATTACCTTTGCCGAATTCAAGGAGGAGATTGAGAAGAAACGACCCCTTCTCCTCTGTCTGACAGCGGCAGGAAATTCCTCGCGGAATCTCTCTTCAGCCAAAAGAGCCCCCTTTATCACCTGCGTGCCTGCTCTCGGTTATTTAATCGATAAAACCGGCAGATATCTCATTGTCCAGGAAGAAAGTTTTATGCCTGCTTCCCCTATTTCTTTCTACAACTGGAACAATATCGCAAACAACTTTATCTTAATTACGCTGCAAAAACCGGAGAGGATAAAATGAAACGAAAAATTATTTTCCTCCTGCCTTTTCTCTTGATTCTGCCCTCAATTTCCCTGGCTCACCACAAGGGGAAAAAAGTGGATGCGGTTACTTCGGCGACGCCGGTATTAATCGGTCAACGCTTAGCAATTGAGGTAGCCGGCAACTTTATTGACCTGCGGGCAAATCTATCTCAAGGTGGATTTCCTGAATGGAAAGGAGCTAAACCCACTGAGCCGCTTATCTACTATTCCACCGGAGGAGACCCGGTGGGTTACTGTTTTTCGGTCATAAAAGGAAAGGGAGATTTGGGCTATTTACTTTTAAGTACCGATGAGACAAGATTCCCTGTCCAGGAATTTTCCCGTGCCCCGGCTCCCCATCAGCGCTCAGAAGAATCCTGCAAAAGAATTGCTCAAAGCCTCATTAAAGAGGCTCAAACTCTGGGTAAATCTATCTTTGTCTATCCACCCTCTGCGGGTGTCTACTTTACCCTCTTTCCGGTCTATCAGGGAAAGAAGGAGGTGGATAGATTAATATTTTGCAGTCGTGGTCTTTTCCTCTTACCCAAAGAAATAATGAAATTAAGGTCCGATCTTGCCCCTAAGAAAATAGCCAAAGAGGCAGCGCAAAACTGGGAATTAATCTTAAATAAAAATTACCAGCTTATAGAAAAATACCCTTTCCAATATCTCGCCGATGTGCCCATTTATGCCTACCTTATCTTCTGCCATCCTACCACTACCGGCGCCTTTCTTGATTATCTGGGATTAAAGAAAAGAGAGGAATCAAAGCAGGAATTTGTCGCTGAGATTGCTAAGTATTTAAAGGAAAAGGAGATTGGCGGTCAGGTAATCTACAACATCCCCAGAAGAATGAAAGAGGTAGCAACTGCCCGGGGTCTTGAGATTCAAGTCACTACAAAGTGCAGAGATAGTTTAAAAGCCGAGGAAATCATTACCTTTTCTGACTATAAGGACCAGATTGATAAAGGTAGTCCTACAATTATTCTCTTCTCCTTTGGTTCTGGAGCCGGAAAGGATTTAGCCAGTGCTATGGCCCAGATGGTTCAATTCCCCTGCATTGGAGTTGGCTATAGTTCTGACCCCACCGGTGACTACCTCATTGTTCATGAATCCCTGGTCAACAATGAAAAGAAGGAAAATATTGTTCAAGGGAAATCTCCCTATTCTCGCACCGGGGTAAGTTTCATCAACTGGAAGGCTACCGCCGGCAATATCATCGTTATCTCGGTCTCTAAACCGTAGTTGCCTGATTAATAATGTCTTCTCAAATTTCTTTAATTACCTTTCTCTCCATCCACCATCTCCTTTTCGCCGAAGAGATATTAAAGAAAGAAAATTATTCTGTCCAGATTCTCCCTCTTCCTTCAGGAATAAACTCCTTCTGCACCAAAGGTCTTGCCTTTGATGCCGATAAAGAAAAAGATGTTCAAAAAATTCTTTACCGAAATAATATCGCGGTAGAGGGTTTTCATCGGTTAACCCAAAAGAGAGAAATCTCCGAGGCTTTAAACCAGGTGCCCTCAAAATTAATCTACCTCAATAATGCCGCCACCTCCTTCCCTAAGCCAAAATCGGTCTATCAGGCGGTAAGAGAATCCTTTAAGATTGGCTCCAGCCCTCAGCGTTCCCAGGATTTAGCCGGGGATAGAATTCTCTATGATGCCCGAAAATCTTTAGCCAAACTCTTTCACCTTGATCGCTTTTATCAAATTATCTTTACCTTCAATGCCACCGATAGTTTAAATTTAGCTCTCTTGGGATTTCTTAAACCCGGAGACCATCTCATCACCAGCAGTCTTGAGCATAATTCCGTGATCCGCCCCTTACTCTACCTGAAGAAAAAAGGAATTTCCTTCACAAAAATTTTAACCACACCCGAGGGCAAGATCAATCTTAAAGAGATCGAGCGCTCTCTTAGGAAAAATACAAAGCTCTTTGTTTTTACCCATGCCTCCAATGTCATTGGCACACTTCTACCGATTGAAGAAATTGGTGAAATTGCCAAAAAGCACAAAATAATTTTTCTCCTCGATGCAGCCCAGACCGCAGGTTCCTACCCCATTGATCTTTCCCGATTGAATATTGACCTTCTTGCCTTCACCGGCCATAAGAGCCTCTTTGGTCTTCCGGGAACCGGTGGTCTTATTATCAGAGAAGGAATTAATCTTACCCCTTTAAGGTTTGGCGGTACGGGAAGTCAGACCAAGGACGAAAATCAGCCTGAGGTCTTGCCCGATAAGTATGAATCCGGCACCCCTAATCTTCCCGGGATTATCGGTCTCTCTCAAGGGATAGAATTTATCCTGAAAGAAGGACTGTTAAAGGTGAGAAAAAAAGAAATCTTTTTAACAGAAACCTTCCTTTCCGGCCTTCGCAAGATAAAGGATATTGTCCTCTACGGACCCGAAGATTCTTCTCAGCAGATGCCGGTTATCTCTTTTAACCTTAAAGGCTATAGTCCCTCAGAAGTAGGTGCGCTCTTAGAGAGAAAATATGGGATTATCAGCCGTGCCGGTCTTCACTGCTCTCCCTGGGCACATCAGACCGTCGGCACTTACCCTTCGGGCACAGTTCGCTTCAGTCCCGGCTATTTTAATACAGAAGAGGAAATTGACGCTTTAGTAAATTCCCTGAAAGAATTGACAAAAAAGGTTTTTAGGGTATAATTAATAACTACTACAAAACCAGGGGGTTAAAATGGAAAAGAAAAATTTTCTCTTTTTGGTGCTTTTATTCTTAACTTTTCTTCCGCCAACAGGTTTCGCGGAAAATTTAAAACCAGGCGAGCTCCCTCCGGAACTCCTGGAGAAAATTGCCGCTTCCTCTGGTGATGACCCTTATGTTATTATGCTTCCTACCAAAGAACTCCTTAACTTTGACCCAACCCAGGGGGAGACAGGAAAGATTCCTTACCTTCTCTCCCAACCAGCAAAAGTGAGGATCAGGATTGGTATCGTGGGTAACCCGGAGGCGGTTATCAGAACCTTAATTGATTAGGAGGAGAGAGCCGCCGGGGAAAATGAAGAGCTCTGGGACGGAAGGGATAGTTCCGGCTACCCGTTAGACCTGAAAAACTGCAGTATCAAAATTCATCTCAAGACCGATGAAATCCTTCCCGAATATATCACCGACCTCTATGGTGAATCAAAATCACCTA
>PFWI01000104.1 GCA_002791075.1 bacterium (Candidatus Ratteibacteria) CG_4_9_14_3_um_filter_41_21
GCAAGCGAAGAAGGCAAAATAATAAGTAGAGACATTTCACAGGTGTTAGCAACTATCAAATGTAGCGAGAAAACAGAGACCAAAAAATCGCCGAAAGACCATAATAGAATTGCGATGAAGATAAAAAGGTCTTTTGAGGAAGATGTGAAGATAAGAGAAGCAGAAAAGGAATATATGATTAAACTACGGCAAGCACAAAGATATGTGCTCAGAGAAATTAGATTGCAATTTGCTAAAACTGACGATGCGGATGAGAAGGAAAAAATAGGATGTGTCCCTATTTTTCCTGTGCGCTCATTATTCTTCGCACGGCGTCCCCTTCATCACCTTAATCGCGTGACTCAAGATTGGGGATATTATCTCTAAGCTTTCTCTGGCTCCTTGCGGGTTTCCGGGAAGATTTACGATTAAGGTCTTTTTTCTGATTCCGGTAACTCCGCGCGAGAGATAGGAGCGCTTTGTCCTCTTTGCTCCCTCTGTTCTCATCATCTCGGCAAGACCGCCGGCCTCCTTATCCAGAATTCCTCTGGTTGCCTCCGGAGTAACATCCCGGGAAGAAAAGCCGGTACCTCCGCTGGTAAGAATCAAGTCAACTCCCCCACGGTCTGTCCAGGTAGCCAGTACCAAAGAGATATATTCCTTCTCATCGGGAATGAGTTTATATCTTACCGGGGTTATCTTGAGCTCATTTAAGTATTCTTTAATAAGAGGGCCGGTTTTATCCGGTCTTTCCCCGCGGCTACTCCTGTCGCTAATGATAAGAATACCACAAGTATATCTATTGGCAACAATCTCAATCGTATCACCCTCTTTAATCATTCCTCCGCTAAGAACCCTGGCAAATATTCCCTGAGAAGGCAAGATGCAATTCCCTAACTTTTGATAGATTTTGCAAGGTTTTTTGCAAGTCTTGCCGATCTGGGTTACCTCAAGAAGAACATTTTCTCCTACTTTAAGTCTTGTCCCTATTACCAGACTAGTAAGTTCAATTCCCAAGGTAGTTAAATTCTCTCCAAATCCCCCACATCCAATCTTCAACCCTTTTTTCTTTATCTCCTCCAAACTTTCCTTTGCCAAAAGGCTTATCTGGCGAAGACCGGGACCAGCATGAGCATCTCCGACTAAACCATAATTTTCCTTCAAGATACCTTCCTTGATATTCTTCTTCGAGGTGCCCTTTTTATCACTTTTACAAACTGCTAAAATCTTTCCCATTTTTTGTTTGGCGAGGCTAAAAGCCTCGCACTACGTCTATGTAGTGGCCGAGTTTACTCGGCATAGCAGAGCAAGCTCTGCAACTACAGTGCGACCCTTTTAGGGTCGCTATTTTACTTTTGCCACCGGTTTTTTTCAACAGAAATATCTCGGTAATTTCAATCGCTCGATCATACATTTTACACATATCGTAGATGGTAAGAGCGGCAAGAGTGGCGGCGATTAGTGCCTCCATTTCCACGCCGGTTCGCTCCCGGGCGCTGACAGAAGAGGTAATTTTAACTTCTCTCCTACCTAATGCAAAAGAGACTTTAATATCTGAGATAGACAAAGGATGACAGAGGGGGATGAGTTCGGAGGTTTTCTTCGCCGCCATAATGCCGGCGACTTTCGCCTGCTCAAGAACATCCCCTTTTAAAACTTTTTTCTTTTTTATCAACTCAATTATTCGCGGCTTCAATTTGACAACTGCCTGTGCCTTTGCTCTCCTTAGCGTGATATTTTTACCACTTACATCAACCATCCCATTTAATCTCATCGTATAGTTAGCCCCCAATGCGATTCATCGCAAATTCATACTCTCTTTTAATGGGCCTGGAGTAATTATGCTTCTTGGATATCAGATTATTTATTACTTTCATTATCTCTGATCTTTCCACCCCTCCTCGCAGCATTTCTTTAAGATCAATATTAAATGGCGAGAAAAGACAGGGGTATAATTTACCAACTGAACTCAAGCGTAGGCGATTACATCGATCACAGAAAGAGCCTTCATTAGAATTTATAAAGCCTATTGAGCCCTTTGTCTCTGGTATCCGGTAATTGACTGCCGGACCATTCCCCATAACATCGTCAGCCGGCAAAAGTCTTCCGAACCGTTTTTCAATGACCTCCTTTACAATTTTATTGGGAACGAACTTATTCTGCAGACTTAAGAATTCATCTTGGGTGGAAAAGTATTCGATAAATCTCACACCGAGATTAAATTTAAGAGTAATTTTAGCAAAATCAATTATTTCATCATCATTTATTCCTTTGAAAAGGATAGTGTTAAGTTTTACCACTTTGAAAGTTTTTAAAGCCACCGAGATAGAATTCCAGACATCTCGAAAATTATTATAACCGGTTATTTTTTCGTATCTATCCTCTTTAATCGTATTAAGACTGATATTGACTCTATCCAACCCGGCTTCTTTAAGAATTACCGCTTTTTCACCCAATAAAATGCCATTGGTAGTCATACTGAGTTCTGAGATTGATGGTATTAGATTGATTAGCTTGACCAAACTCTCAATTTCTCGCCTCACTAAAGGCTCTCCTCCCGTCAATCTTACCTTTCTGATGCCACACTCGGAAAGTATTTTGACAATATCTGCAATCTCCTCATAACTTAAAATTTCACGATGCGGTAGAAAAGACTCCATCCCCCGAGGAAGACAATAGATGCACCTTAAGTTGCATCTATCAGTCACCGAAATGCGCAGATAGTCTACCATAAGATAATATCTACTTTGCTATTCTTTTTCAAGAAAGAGACATCCGCATCCACGACCATAAAACCATTGGCCGGGAGAAGAGAGGCAATGTCGGCTGAGCCATGGTAGGTTTTTACGGGAAAAATTTGCCTTTCGTTATGCTTCATTTTTACATCTACCGGCAGGAAATGCTTCCGCTTCCCCGGCTTCTGCCGAAAATCTGTCTTTATTATTCCTTTAACTATTTCCAGAGATATTTTTTTGCCTATCATTTTCTCAATGGCCGGTTTAATCAGGATTAAAAAGGTTAAGTAGGTGGAAACGGGATTGCCGGGCACGCCAAAGATTAGATTCCTTCCTCGAAGACCAAAAAGGATGGGTTTTCCCGGTTTTATGGAAACCTTATGAAAGATAATTTTAACCCCACAGCTTCTCAACACTTTGGGAACAAGGTCATAGTCTCCCATAGAAACACCACCGGAAAGGATAAGCAAATCATCCTTTAAGCCCTTTTTCATTTTTTCTCTTAAATCTTCCTCTTTATCCTTAGCGATACCCAGATATTGGTTCTCGATATTCATTGAGGAAAGGAGAGAACGGAGCATTGGACCATTACTGTTATAAATATGGCTAAATTTTAGAAGGCGATGACCTGGTTCAATGAGTTCATCGCCAGTGCAAAGAATCGATGCCTTTGGTCTTCTGTATCCTCTTATCTTTGCTCTACCCAATATTGCCAACACCGCGACTTCCGGAGCCCTGATAACAGTCCCCTTCTTTAAGACAATTTTTCCTTTTTTTATGTCCTCTCCTTTTAAACAGACATTTTCCCCTTTAGAGACCCGGTGAAGAATTCTAACTAAATTACACCCCCACCTATCTCCGGGAGTTTCACTCCCATCAAGGGGGAGGACTTCTGATTCTTCCCCTCCTCCCCCCTTGCGGGGGAGGATGAAGGAGGGGGGAGAACTTTCGGTGAATTCAATCATAACCACGCTATCTGCCCCTTCCGGTAAAGGAGAGCCGGTCATAATTTTTACACACTCTCCTTTTTTTACTTTCCCGGGATAAAACCTACCCGCAGGAATTTCTCCTACACACTTTAAATCAACCGGGGCAGATTCAATATCTTTTGCGCAAACAGCATAGCCATCCATCGCCGACTTGTGAAATGAAGGGATATCGAATTTACTCTTCACATCTTCCGCCAGAACAGAACCAATCGCTTCTTTCAGGGATAGGCTCTCAATATCCAGTCTTCTGGTTCTCCTTAAAACCTCCTCTAATGCCCTTTCAAACTCAATCATTCAAACACCTCTGCGAGTTCTGTGGAGAAATGGATTGGATTCTGCCTGCCCGAAGAAAAATAATCTCTTTCGATAATCGATGCGCTTGCTCTAAATTATGAGTTGCAATTATTAATGTGCAGGAGGGTCGATTAGCCATAATATTGCCGATGAACTCTTCGATAGAAGCGGTGTAGACTTCATCCAGGTGTGTTGCCGGTTCATCCAGAAGAAGCACCTCGGTATCCAATATAATTGCCCTTGCCAAAGCGAGTTTTTGTCGTTCACCGCCGGAAAGCGTCTGGATATCCCTATTTCTTAACTCCCATAAGCCCA
>PFWI01000265.1 GCA_002791075.1 bacterium (Candidatus Ratteibacteria) CG_4_9_14_3_um_filter_41_21
ATGTGGTTGTTTTTTATTCCCAGATGGGGTATTATAAAAAGATGAAGAAAATTGGGTTTTTTTCTGTTTTTCTGGTTCTTTTTTCTTTTCTCTATCGATTTATAATTGAAGTTAGAAATTTCCTCTTTCAACACCGGATTTTTCTAAAAAGCATAAAATTAAATTCTTTCCTCATCAGTGTAGGCAACATCACTGCGGGAGGAACCGGGAAGACGCCGGTGGTGATGTTTTTAGCCAGGAAACTTCAATCTCAGGGAAAAGGTTTAGCAGTTGTTGCCCGCGGTTATAAGAGGAAAGGAGGCGGTTTCCTGGTCTCTAATAGAAGGGAAATTTTAATGGGGTCGAAAGAAGCCGGGGATGAAGCAAATCTTTTAGCTGAGAACCTGAAAGGAATTCCCATTCTGGTAGGAAGAAACCGCAAAATGCTCTCCCAGGTTGCCCTTAACAATTTTAAGGTAGATACGATTATTCTGGATGATGGTTTTCATTATCGCTACCTGAAGAAGGATCTGGAAATCGTGGTGATTGATGCTACCAATCCCTTTTCTAATGGGAAATTGCTTCCGGCCGGTCTTTTACGCGAGCCTTTGAGTAGTTTGAAACGGGCTGACTGTTTCTGGCTTAATTATGTCAATTTAGTGGACGAGGAAAGATTAAATAGCTTAAAGAAATTTCTCACTAAAATCAATCCTGAAGCCAAAATCGTTGAGAGTTTTTACCAGCCGCTCTCTTTAATAGATTCCTCGGGGAAAATCTATGAACTTTCCGCAATTTCCGGAAAGGAGGTCTGGCTCCTTGCCGGGATAGGCAATCCTTCAACTTTTGAAAATTTAGCCAGGCATCTGGGAGTCAAAATCATCGGAAAATCGTTTTTCCCTGACCATTATTGGTATAAAGAAAGGAACTTAAAGAAAATTTTGAAAGAGGAATTTGAAATTCTGCTCACCACCGAGAAAGATTTAGTGCGGCTAAAGGATATCCCATTTTCAAAACCAATCCTTGCTTTGAGAATAGAAATAAAGGTTAAGAACGAGGAGAATCTTTGGAGGAATTTAAAAATTAAATAGTAGCCACGAATAAAGTGTTAAAAGAAGTAAAAAAGATTTTGCTGATTCGGTATAGCGCTATCGGGGATGTGGTCCTGGCCTCTGCCATCATTGAACTCTTAAAAAAGAGATTTCCGGAAAGTTCTCTTTCAATGTTGGTTACGCCTACCACCGCCCCCATCGTAGAGAAAAATCCTTTTCTGGATAGAATAATTCTTTACCAGAAAAATAAACCATTTGCCTATCTAAAATGCGCAAGATTACTTAAAAAGGAGAGATTTGACCTGATCATTTCTCTTCAGTGGAAGGCAAGTCTGCTGACTTTTCTTGCCGGGGCAAGAAAAAGGGTCGGATTTCATAAATCTTTCAGATATAGATACTTTTATAATCTTCGGCCAAAAAGATGGTATCCGGAAAGACACGCCCTTAACCGTTACTTAAATACCATTGAGCCGTTGGGAATTAAGGGAGAGATTCCCGAACCCAAAATTTATCTGAGCCGGGAAGAAGAAGAGACGGCAGAAAAATTACTGGAGGAAAAGTTTGGACCTATCACCCTCTCCTCTATCCCCTCCCCTCGAGGGAGGGGAAGTCAGGGGAGGGGGGACTTTTTAGTCGGTTTTAATCCTGTTGCCGGTTACCCGGCAAAAGAATGGCCGTTAGAATACTATATCCGATTAGGAAAGAGGTTAATCGAAAGATATAACGCCAAAATTATCATCTTTGGGGAAGGTAAACAGAGGAATTTAAATATTTGCCGAAAGCTGCAGGATTCTTTGGGGGGAAACAGTATTTCTTTAGCCGGGAGGACGAATCTGCGGCAATTAGCCGCCTTATCTAAAGCTTGCCGATTATTCATTACCGGAGATACCGGGCCGATGCATATTGCGGTTGCCGTGGGCACAAAGGTAATCGCATTTTTTGGTTCCACCGACCCTGGGAAATGCTCTCCGATAGGAAAAGGGCATATTACCCTGGAGGATAAAAGTTTATCCTGCCTTCATTGCTATAAAAGAAGATGTCGGAGAACAGACTGTATGAAAAATATCACCCCGGAGAAAGTTTGGGAGGAGATCGATGAAAATTCTGGATTTAGGCTGCGGGAACAATAAAAGGAAAGAAGCGGTGGGAATTGACCGCGAGGATCGCCCGGGCGTAGATATCATTCATAACTTAGATATTTTCCCCTGGCCCATCAAAGACAATGTGAGTTTGATGTTGTGGTCTGTTCTCACGTCTTGGAGCATTTAAGCGATATAGTTAAGGTAATGGAGGAAATCCATCGCATCGCAAAAAACCAGGCAAAAGTGTTGATCTGGACTCCGCATTTTTCCAACACCGGCTCATTTACCGACCCTCTTCATATCCACCATTTTAGTTTAGAGTCATTTAACTACTTTGTTGAAGGCACCAAAGCGCGAAAATACACCAGGAAAAAGTTCAAATTAATTAAGAGCAAATTAACCTTTGGAAAAAGCCAGATAATCGGGAAAGCTTTTGCGCTCTTATCAACGCATGCCTACGAAAAGTATTTCTGCTTTATCTTTCCGGCTCAGGACATTTATCTGGAACTGGAAGTAATTAAATAGCCCCCTCACCTCCATCCTCTCCCCTTGGGGAGAGGAAATTAGGTGCGGGGGAACTTTGAAATTCTATACAATTAAATAAATGCCTACCTGCGTAAAATGTAATCTCTGCGGCGCTGATAGCACTAAACTACTATTTATAGAAAAGGGCTGGCAGATTGTTCAATGCCGGAGATGCGGGTTGGTCTATGCTAATCCCAGACCATCTTCAAATGAACTAATAAAGTTTTATCAGGAAGGAGAATACTCTCAGGTAGGTCCAAACTATCTTGCCAAACGGGAGTCTAAACTTTGCCGCGCCCGCAGAGAGTTGAGAAAAATAGGCCGTTATAAGAAGGGAGGGAAACTCTTAGACATTGGTTGCGGAGCCGGATTTTTCCTGAAGGAAGCCCAAAAAAGAGGTTGGAAAGTATCCGGTGTTGATTTATCCCGGGAGATGATTGAATATGCAAGAGAAGAATTTGATCTTAACCTTTTTGCCGAAAGCCTATCCCAAGCCCATTTTCCTTCCGAATATTTTGATGTTATTACAATGTATGATTTATTGGAGCATCTAGAGGACCCTTTAGGAATACTAAAAGAAACGAAAAAAATTCTGAAACCGGATGGGCTTTTGCTGATTGTTACCCCGGATTTTACTCAAAGGGCGATTGCCAGGCATATTCCTCCACCGGATTTCCGACCACCGCCTGAGCATCTCTACTATTTTACCAACCAGTCTCTTCAAAAGATGCTTAATAAAGCGGGATTGGAATATTTTAGACAGACCAGCAGAATAAATTTTAAGCTGATTATCAAAATTTTCGTTAAGAAGAAAAAAAGATTAGAAAAAGTCCTTATTATTGGTGCCAGTTGCCTGGGAGATATGCTTTTGCTTACTCCGGCAATCCGGGCAATCAGGAAAAAATACCCACAAGCAAATTTCTCTATTCTGCTTGGTCCGCGAGCAAGAGAGGCGGTAGAAAACAACTCCTGGTTCTCGGAGGTAATTATCTGGGATAAGAAGACCTCTCTTTCCCAGAAATTAAATTTAATAAAAAGTCTAAGAAAGCGGCATTTTAACCTGGTAGTTGATTTTAGAAATACCTTGCTTCCTTTCTTTATCAGAGGAGAGAAGAACCTTACTTTCTTTTGGAAAGAATTATTTAGCGGAAAAAACAAGGTTCATGAGGCGGAAAGAAGATTAAGGATGCTGCCTTCTTCTTTTCCTATGCCTGAGAATAAATCCCCTTTTTTTCCTGTTTCAAAAGAAAATCGGCTCTCCCTCCAAAAAATTCTTAATGAAAATGGAATAAAATCTGATGAGGAGGAATTACACCCCCACCTATCTCCTCCCCCCTTGAGGGGGAGGAATGAGAAGGGGGGGAGAACTAAATTAATAATTCTTAATCCGGGCGCTAATTGGCCGGCAAAGCGATGGAAAAAGGGGGGTTTTGCCAGGGTAGGTGATGAATTGGTTAAAAAATATAAGGCAAAAATTATCATTGTGGGCGGAGAAAAAGAGAGAGGTTTGGCGGAAAAGGTAAAAAATTTAATGAGAGAGGAGGCAATTAACCTTGCGGGGAAAACAACTCTGGGAGAATTGGCCGCCCTTTTAGAGAAATCCTCTCTTTTTATTACCAATGATACCGGGCCGATGCATCTTGCCAGCGCAGTAAAATGCCCGGTGGTGGCGAT
>PFWI01000040.1:0-195 GCA_002791075.1 bacterium (Candidatus Ratteibacteria) CG_4_9_14_3_um_filter_41_21
CCTTGCAGCCCTTGTAATAGAGGAATTTGCAAAGAGCATAAATGTATGCGACTGATCACGGCAGAGGAAGTGATGGAGGCGGTGAGCAAATCCATAAAGGTTATTGATGAGAATAGAAAAGATTAAGAAGATATTGATTGTTATGCTGGGAGGGATTGGGGATATGATTCTTCTTACCCCTGCTCTGAAAGCCCT
>PFWI01000040.1:292-1303 GCA_002791075.1 bacterium (Candidatus Ratteibacteria) CG_4_9_14_3_um_filter_41_21
CTTAGAGATAAAGGATTTTTTAAACTCTTGGGGTCTTTACGAAGAAAGAGATTTGATTCTGTCATTGCGGCTACCGGAATGAATCCGGTAAAAACTGGTTTATTGGCTCTTTTTATTGGAGCAAAGCATCGGTTAGGAGAAGATATTAAGGGCAAGGGCTATTTCTATAATCTAAAAATTAATTATGATGAAAACCTTCATGAGGTAGAAGGAAATATAAGATTGGTAGAAAGATTGGGCCTAAAGGTTGAAGATAAGAGTCTATTCATCAGGATTACTGAGGAAGATAAAGAATCTGCTTCTAATTTTTTAAGAAGTCAGAATATTAAGGAAGATAATTTATTGTATGGAATTTCAAAGTTACCCCCACCTATCTCCGGGGGTTCCACTCCCCTTGAGGGAGTTTTAATTCCCCCGGATGGAGGTGAGGGGTGTGATTTAATTATTGGGATTCATCCTGGTTCTGGAATCTATCAGGCAAATTTTAGAAGATGGTTTCCTGAGAGATTTGCCCGGGTTGCCGATAGATTAATTAAGACCTATAATGCTCAAGTAATCATCTTTGGAGGGAAGCAAGAAATCTCCCTGGCAGAAAGAGTAGCAAGTCTGATGAAGAAAAATCCCATCATTGCTGCTGGTAAAACTACTCTGGGAGAGACTGCGGCCTTAATTGAAAGATGCAATCTCTTTATTACCAACGATAGTGGCTTAATGCATATCGCCTGTGCAGTGAAAACTCCGGTAGTGGCAATATTTGGACCTACCGATTATAGGAAAACTGGTCCCTATTCTATAAATTCGGCTATCATCAGGAAGAACTTACCCTGCAGCCCCTGCTATCAAAGAGGAAAGGTTAAATGTAAAGAGTTAGATTGCTTTAAGTTAATAACTGTGGAGGAGGTTTTAGAAGCGGCGGAAAGGGTATTGGGAAAAATCGTCGGATGAATCCGACCGCTACAGAACAAACGTAACGGTGCGATTCATCGCACAAATCGTCGGATGAATCCGACC
>PFWI01000249.1 GCA_002791075.1 bacterium (Candidatus Ratteibacteria) CG_4_9_14_3_um_filter_41_21
ACAAATACGCTGTCTGCTTCAATTTTATTTAATGCCTCTTCTAAACTGGAAAAGCATTTCTCCGGTGAAAGCCCTGAGACAGAACAAGCCTTTTCTAATGCCTCTTTATTCACGTCTACATAAGCCACCGAGACAAAATCTTCCCTTTCATTAACGGCATTTGTCCAAGATGCACCTCTCCCTCCTACCCCTGAATGAATAACCCTTACCTTTTTCATTTTATCTC
Organism: bacterium (Candidatus Ratteibacteria) CG_4_9_14_3_um_filter_41_21; assembly: GCA_002791075.1. Taxonomy (GTDB): domain Bacteria; phylum Ratteibacteria; class UBA8468; order UBA8468; family UBA8468; genus UBA8468. The sequence goes on from PFWI01000249.1 coordinate 227, forward strand.
AACCTCCGCTGGATTAATGTAGTTATTAAAGGCGTCAGCTATTTTTGCTTCTTTTGCATCCCCCCGGTGGATATAGATTCGGTAAGAAAATTTAAACTCCTTGTTTGCTTCTACGGTGTGGGAGCCATTTCTGGTTTTATCGTTATAGTAATGGGAAAGGGCAAAGGGATTTGCCGCCATCAGGCCATAATTTCTTACATGCCAATAGGCAGGATATCTGAAATTATTCGGATTATCCAGGACGGCTAAACCCACCTTTTCCGAATCAAGTGGTCCGGAATAATCACACCAGGGCGCTCTTTTTCCCCAGGTCTCGGCCTCGTTAATTCCGCCATAGCCATTCTCAATTCTTCCATTTCTATCTCCTCGCAGAGGAGTCGCCATCCGCACCGAAATAATCCCCCCTTCCTTGGTATCGCCAAAAACAACCTTTCCCTCAGTCATCTTAAAGGTTACCTCAAAGTCAATAATCCTGACCTCAGAGAGGTTGTAAAACTTCATTGCTCTGATTTCGGTGAGCAATTTTTTTTCTTCTTTTGAAACCCAGAAATTCTCGGCAATAATTTTTCCGTAAACAGAACCCGAGGAAAGTTCTTTAAAGGAATTATGCCGGATGAACCCATGGCCTTTTTCTTCGTCCCAGTCGTTAACCCCGTTGATATCCCCATAGACAGCAAGAATACCCCGATGGTGGATATGGTCATGGTCAGGGGGCTGCGGTTTATCAAAGAGTTCCCTGACTAAAGACTTCCCGGTTGGTCCAATTACCGGATTCAAGAATGGACGCACCCAATCCTTCCCAAAATGGTAAGTGGTAAAAAGAGCCCCCGCCATCTTTACCTCAACGGTCCCTTCCTTCTTCTCTAATTCTATCCTTGAAGGGAATTCTTCCCCCTCTTGCTCAGAAACAAGATATGCCTTTTCCTTTCCTTCGGGTAAATTCTCAATAATCCAGGAAAGCTTCCCTCCTTCAAGTTGACAAGGAATTTCCTTATTCTCTTCCAAATCAAGCAACTTAACCTTTTCTAAATTTCCCTCAATCGCGCAACTTACCGGGCAGAATCTCCTTTGACGAAAACCTGCTTTTACCACTATTCTCTTTTCCATTTTACTTCCTTTTTAAATGATTCCATCGCTTTCCTCCAGACAAAAATCTCTTCAGGCTTATAGGCCTTAAGCGGAAAAGAATCCTTAATCAATCTTCGGGTTTCTTTCATAGATTTTATTATGCCAAGGGTTTTTGCCTGAATCAGGATATTCCCGATTGCGGTTGCCTCAATGGGGCCGGCAATAACCGGAAGGCCGGTTGCTCCAGCGGTAAACTGGTTAAGCAGAACACTATTCGCTCCACCCCCAATCACGTGGACTGTTTTGTTTTTCTTTCCGGTAATTTCCTCAATCATTGCATTGGTTAACTGGTATTTAAGCGCCAAGGATTCATAGACGATTCTTAAGATTGTTTCTCTGCTCCGGGGAATTTTCTGCCCGGTCTTTTTGCAGAATTCTTTAATAGCATTCTCCATATTCCCGGGATTATAAAACAAACCATTATCCGGGTCAATAAAAGCGAAAAATTTCTCTCCCTTTTTGGCCATTTTTACAATCTGGTCCCAGGAAAGTTCTTTTTTATCCTTTTCTTTCCAAACGCGGCGTAACTCCTGAAGAATCCAGGTCCCCATTACATTTTTGAGAAAACGGATATTCCCCAGCCCCCCTTCATTGGTAAAATGACCTCTATACACGTCCTCGTTAATCAGGGGAGAGGGAATTAATTTCCCCACCAGGGACCAGGTTCCGGAACTGATAATCAAGGAATTCTCTTCCTTTTCTATTGGTGCGGCGGCATAGGCACAGGCGGTATCGTGGGCCGCAGTGGCAATAAGTTGAAATTGGTTTATCCCAATCTCTCTGGCAATTTCTCTATGGAGAGAGCCTATTTTTGTTCCCGGCATAACAATGCGGGGCATAATAGAAAGAGGAGCTTTAATCTTCTCAAAGATTTTTTTGCGCCAGTTTTTTTTAAAAGGGTCTAAAAGTTGCGTGGTGGAAGCCCAGGTGTATTCGCAGATGCGCGCGCCGCCTAAATAATAATAAAAAATACTGGTAATCGGGAGAAAAAAATCCGCGAGTTTTAAGAGAGAAGGCCGCTTTTTTGCCAGCCAGAAGAGTTGGTTCACCTCATTAAATGGATAACTGGGGACTCCGGTCAGTTCAAAAAGTTCCCTTTCCGGAATAATCTTAAATAGCTTATCCCTGATTCTATCCAGCCGGTGGTCCCGGTAATTATGGACCCTTCCAATTATCTCTCCCTCTTTGGTGAAACACTCCCCATCCGTTCCCCAGGTATCTATCCCCAGAGAATCCAGACGCTCTATCCCAAAATCTTTCAGTTTCTTTAATCCGACAATGAGTTCATCGTAAAGGGATAGAATATTCCAGTATATTTTATGGACGGTTTTTCCTTTTTCTCCTAAATAAAGGTTTACCGGCTTATTGATAAACCGGTAGATTTCCCGGGTTGAAAATTTACCTTTATCGAAGATTCCCACGATAAATTTTCCCCCGGAAGCCCCCAGGTCAAAGGCCCCGATTACTTTATTTTTTGCTTTCATCTGGATAGGGTCTCTATCATTTATCGCCAATGTACCTCTAGATTGCTAAATTATACTCCTTTCGTAAATATTCAGTCAACCACATCTAGATAATAATGCAAAAATTGCGACACTTGCAGATTACCCTCACTTCAGTAGCAATATGCGGACAGATTAACTTCTCAGAAATTACTCACAGCAACTTGACAGTTCAGGAGGAAGAAGATTATAATAAAGTACAAAGAGAGATGGATAAAAGGATTAAGCTTTTGAAAGAATATTTTGAAAAACAACCATCGGTGATTTTAGCTTTTCTATTTGGTTCAAGAGTGAAAGGTCTTGATAGAAAAATTTCTGACTGGGATATAGCTGTTTATTTTAAACCAGAAAAATACTTGGAATTAGAGGCAGAGAGAGAGTATCAAGAAGAACACAAAATCTGGTCTGATTTGGTGGATATTTTGAAGACAGATGATGTCGATTTTTTAACCCTGAACAGAACAGCTCCTGAATTGGTTTTCAGTATTTTGAATTCAGGGGTTCCTTTGCTCATAAAAGATAGAGATTTATACATAGAACTTCTTTGCAAGACTCATTATGAGGCAATTGACTTTAGAGAATTTGCCTTTGACTTTTGGGAAATTGCTGAGAGGTCTAAATCTTTAACCAAGGGGGATAAATTTAGAATTTTAAAGAGATTGAAATTTCTGGAAAAGGAATGGGAAGAATTTGATAAATTTAAAAAATTAACCTGGCTTGAATATCGAAGTGAACCTGATCAAAGAAGAAATGTGGAAAGATGGATAGAGAATTTGGTGATCGCTGCTTTAGATATTGCAAAAATTATTTTGGCGGCAAAAAAGGAATTGCTTCCCGAAGGCTACAAAGAAACTTTAATGTATTTTGGAGCTGAATACTTCAATGAGAGTTTTGGACGGAGCTTTTCAAAATTTGCAGAATTCAGAAATATCTTAGCTCATGAATACTTGGATATCAAATGGAGGCAAATCAAGAACTTTATCAAAGAAGCGGAAAAATTGTATCCTCAATTTGTAGAAAAAGTTAAAAAGATGTCGATTTGATTTCTCTTTGAGAAATTTTTCAATCTCTTTTATCTTCATATGTAAATGTAAAATGCTCAATAAATTTCAGCGACTACAAGAGAATATGTAGTTGCCTCATTTATGAGGCAGACTCAGAAATGCACGATAAATCGTGCGACTACAATTAAACACCATATAATGGGCCAAAATTAGCGCAGGCACGGAAATCCGCTCCTTCCGGGTCCATGCCAAAGCCATTCCAGGCACTGGGCCGGAAGATTTTTTCCTCAGGGACGTTGTGCATACATACCGGGATGCGCAGGATGGAGGCAAGGGTAATCAAATCTGCGCCAATATGTCCATAACTGACCGCGCCATGGTTAGCGCCCCAATTG
>PFWI01000288.1 GCA_002791075.1 bacterium (Candidatus Ratteibacteria) CG_4_9_14_3_um_filter_41_21
TATCTGCATCCAAAAAGAAATCTTTTATGTTTTAAGGTAATTTCTCTTCACGGAATAGATGAATTCCGAATTGAAGGATTCTAAATCATTGGCAAAATTCTTCAGATAATTAATAAAATAATTGTAAGCAACTAAGGCTGGGATGGCCACCAGGAGACCAGCTACGGTGGTAATTAAAGCTTCGGCAATCCCGGGAGCTACCGTTTCAATACCCGCAGAACCCTCCAGGCCCATGCTTAAAAAAGCTCTGAGAATCCCCCAGACTGTTCCCAGAAGCCCCAAAAAAGGACTCAGCGTAGTGGCAGTGGCCAAGAAAGAGAGAGAGCCTTCTAAATGGGATAATTCTCCATTGGCTGTTTTTTCCAGAACACTTTTGATATCTTCTATTTGCCAAGAAGAAATTTTCTTCTCCTTCTCTCCTGCTGTGGAAGAAAGAACCTGGCAGCCTTTCCGATAAGAGGAAAATAAAGGAGAATGGACAAATCTTCCCAGTCTGCGTTTCTCTTTCAGAACCTCAAAAAAATCAGCTCCATCGCCTGAGAAAAGGGATAAGAAACGCTTAGTCGCTCTCCTGGCCCGCCGGAATAAGAAAAATTTCTTGAAGATAATCGCCCAGGAATAGATAGAAATCAAAAAAAGGATAATTACAATAGAGCGGCCGACCCAACCCGAAAGTTGGAAAGATAAGATAAAAGTCCCTTTCATTTTATTTGTCCTGGACTCAAGATGTGGTTACAAATTGACACTCCAGAACCTCCTCTTTTTCATTCTCTATCTTAACAGAATCGTAGGCTAAATTTAAACTCTCCTGCACCTCCTTTTCGCCTTTGATTGATTCTGGTATTTTCACTTTCCCCTCTTCTTGCTTTCGCAAGAAAGCAGAGGGGACTTTATCCCGAGCTTCTTGCAGGCCTGCCTGTCGGCAGACAGGTCTTTTCAAATTCGTGGTTTGGTATTGCTTCCTCGTGCCAGGTAGTAAACTCTGTTCCGCAATCGGTAAGGATTCTCTCTATTTTTACCGGAGCAAACTTCTTAACAAGATGGCTTTCCACAAAGTCTGTAGAAGCATCGGTAGTCTTGTTGTCATACACTTTAGCAGCGCCAAAAGAGGAGAAACAATCACAGCCAATCTGGTGATAAATTCTACCTATCCCTTTTAGACAGCCGATATAGAAGGTATCCTCTACCTCTCCCCTTAATTTCCTTACCCATTCTAAACGGCTCTTAGCCGTGTTTAAGCCTTTCTTCTTAAGAACCTTGTAGATACCGGTGTGTCCAACACAAATACCAGCAGATTTTAATTCTGCCTCTGTTCTTTCTGGTCCATAAGTAGGATATTCTTCTACGAAGGCTAAAATCTGCTCCTCTATTTCTTTTGGCACTTTATTGGGCATTCTTGGGGCAGCTCTTACCTTTGATCTTAAACCCTCATCTCCTTCTATTTCTCTTCTCTTTTTCCACTTATAAAACCATTTCCTGCTTACATGATGCTTCGGACAAAGAGAGGAAATTGAGATTTCCTCTTTATCCGCTTCTTCAAGTATCTTTAGCCTCAACTGATAAAGAAACTCTTTCTCGCTCATAGCCAAACCCTCCTTTTATTCGTAGAAATAGTTTATTGGAGGTTCTGGCTAAAGTCAAAGAGTTATCAACACTATCCCCCACTTCTTGCTTTCGCAAGAAAGCAGTGGGGGTCAACTCCCCCCTCTTGGGAAACTCCCCCTATTACTATGAATAAGAATATTTGTAACCATCACTTAAAGATACCACAATTTGAACATTTTATATTATAGCCAAACTTACTTAAAAAGTCAATGTGATTGCTGAAAAGAAAGGTACTCAAAAAGAAGTATAGAGGGTAAGCTTTTTGAAGAGGTATTCCTAAGAGGATATTCACGATAGGCCTCAATCTTTTTTACGTCTAACTACTCCGACAAGCACCCGCTGATCTTTTCTGTCCACTCTTTCCTGACTCTATTTTTACATACTTTCGCAGTTATCTTGCAGTCAATAAATCCTTGATTAGGCTTAAGTTTTTCTCCGTTGCTCCTAAATGCTCCCTGACCACCTGGAAAGAGGCTTCTCCCATAGTTTTTATCTTCTCAGGATTTGTTAGAAGTTCGGAAATAGTCGAATAAAGACCAGCGGCATCTTTTACTTCTATCGCCGCTCCTGCTTTTTTGAAAATTAAAGATTCTTCCCAAAAATTCCCCATATAGGGACCAAAAAGTATCGGTTTTGAAAATACCGCCGGCTCAATAACATTATGTCCGCCCCAGGGAATAAAAGTGCCCCCCACAAAAACCAAAGTAGCCAAGGAATAAAAAAAAGAAAGTTCCCCGATGGTATCTAAAATTAGTATCTGCTCCTTTTCCAATTTTCCTCCTCCGGCTTTAATTTTGCTCCAGAGAACATAATCCAGCCCCTTCCTTTTGAGAATGGCTTTAATCCTGCTTTTCTCCGGATGCCGCGGAGCAAAAATTAGCCGAGAGGACTTGCTCAAGGAAGAACAGGATTCAATAATTTGTTCTTCCTCTCCGGAATGTAAAGAACCAAAAACGATAACAGGGGAATCTTTTAGCTTGATGAATCGAGCAACTACAGGCAGAACAAGCTCTGCAACTACAGGAGAATCTGTAGTTGCCTTATTTGCTGCGGGCAAGAGCAAAGAAGTTGACCCCCTTCGCATATCCCTACTGAAGTCAGGGTATAGTATAGTGGCGGAATTTATGAGACTTTCTCGCAGAGAAAGAGCAGATTCATATTTCAGGTTTCCGGTAACGAAAACTCTTTCCTTTTTTACTCCCAAACGAATAACGCGCTCGGCCTCTTCCTGGCTGCGCATTCCTAAACGAGTAAGTTCACCAAAGAATCTTCTTCCCCAAAAACCGAACCGCCGATATTTACCGTATGACTTTTGGGAAAGCCGGCCGTTAACTAAAACCGCGGGAATCCCTCTTTTTTTTAAAATACTCAAGAGGTTGGGCCAAATTTCAGACTCCAGGGTAATAAAAATTTTCGGGCGGATGCGGCGGACAAACCTCTTAACAATTAAGGAAAAATCAAAAGGGAAGAAAATCAGCGGAAGGTCAGGAAAGAATTTTTTAGCAATTCGATAACCAGCCTCCGTAGTGGTAGAAAGCAGGATGGGGGCTGAGTACTTCTGCCGAAGTTCTTTTAAAAGAGGTTTTGCCGCTACCAACTCCCCTACCGAAACCGCATGCACCCAGATTGGTCTTTCTCCTCGCAGCGATTTAAGAATTCCTTTTGAAAGATTGCCTAACCTTTCCCCCAGGCCAATGCGATAACGCTTGGTAACCATTAGCCGGAATAAAAAATAGGGGAAAAGAAGAAGAAATAAGAAAAAGAGAAAAAAATTATAAAGAAGAATCATATTCTTTTATTTTATCGCAACCCCGAATAAACAGTTATCCTTTATTTCTTTTATTCTTACCTTTACAATAACTCCGGGTTTTTCACTCCCCTCTATCAAAACCGGAAGATAATTCTCGGAATAACCAAAAGAGTATCCTCCTTCTTTTCTTTTTTCTTCAACCAATACGGAAAAAGTTTTTCCCGGGAAATTTTCTTTGATCTTCCGGGAAATTTTTTCGGCCAATACTCTTAACTCTTTTGCCCTTTCCCATTTCTCCTCTTCTTTAACCGGGCTGGGCAATTTAAATGCTTTGGTTCCTTCCCGAAGAGAGTAACGAAAACAATGAATTTTGGAAAAACCAACTCTCTTGACCACAGCAAGAGTATGGCAAAATGCCTCTTTATCTTCTCCGGGAAATCCCACCATAACATCGGTAGTAAAGCAGGCCTTGGGGATTTTTTCTCTGATTTCCTCAATTAATCTTTCGTACTCTCCCGCCGAATAGTCCCGATTCATCAACTTCAGGATTTTATCATCGCCGCTTTGTAAAGGGATATGGAGATGCGGGCAGAATTTCGGACTTGAGGCCAGGGTTTCAATTAAGGAACCGGTAATTTCTTTCGGCTCCAAAGAAGACAATCTTATCCTCCCTACTCCTTTAATCTTTTTAACCTCAATAAGCAAATCAGCCAATTTTTCATAAGCGCCCAAATCAATTCCGGTGAGAACAAATTCCCGATAACCGTTCTCCGCTAAGCCTTTAATCTCCTCCAAAATCTCCCGGGAATTTCTATTTTTTACCCGGCCGCGGACATAAGGAATAATGCAGTAACTGCAAAATCTTTCGCAACCATCCTCAATCTTAATAAAAGCCCGAGTGTGATGATAAAAACTATGAATTTTATTGACCTTTTTTCCAAAATAGCCATTATTAAGCAAGTCTTCTCTTTTAACAATCTCTATTGGGAACTTCTCTAACAGGGATTGGGTTTCTTTTTCCACATAACAACCAGTAACGATGACCTTTGAAGAATTTCTTAAAGAGCGGCGAATAAAATTTCTGGATTCCTTTTCCGCCCTTTTGGTTACACAGCAGGTATTAATGAGAACAATATCGGAAGGCTCCGGAAAATCCTTTATTCCAAAGCCGTTATTTCTGAAGTTTTCCCGATAAAGCTGGCTTTCATACTGATTAATCTTGCAACCTAAAGTTACTATAGAGATATTCATGTTGCCCAATTTATAGAGGATGTAGTGGCAGAGCTTGCTCTGCTCAAGTTATCTCCATCCCCAAATCTAACGCCGGGGCAGAGTGAGTAAGCGCGCCGAGGGAGATGCGGTCAATCCCCAGAGAGGCAAATTGGCTGATATTCTCAAGGGTTATTCCTCCGGAAATTTCAAAAATTGGCTTTTTCGGTAAATTTTTAGCAAATTTCACAATTTTCCTGATCGTTGCCGGTTTCATATTATCCAGCATAATAATATCCGCTCCGGTTCTTATTGCGGTGAGTGCTTCCTGATAGTTTTCTACCTCAACCTCCACCTTCATCTTTTTTGCTTCCTTTTTTGCTGTAAGAATCAATTCTTCAATTACTTGAATTTTTAATTTTGGTGTCATTGCGAGGAGTTCGCTCTTTTCAGCGGACGACGTGGCAATCTCGATATGGTTATCCTTAATCAAAATGCCGTCAAAAAGACCAAAGCGATGGTTTTTTCCTCCCCCTGTCTTTACCGCATATTTCTCCAATATTCTTAAACCAGGAAGAGTTTTGCGGGTATCCATAATTTTTACCCTATTTTTTACTTTTTTAACCAGAAGATCGGTTAAAGTGGCAATCCCGGAAAGATGCGAGAGGAAATTTAAGGCAACCCTTTCTCCTGCGAGGAGACCGGCGCAGTTCCCAACTAACTCAGCGACAATCTGATTGGCTTTTACCTCTTCCCCCTCTTTTACCCGCGGAATAAACTTAATCTTCTTATCCAGTGTCTTAAAGGATAATTTTGCGATGGGGAGCCCGGCAATAATTCCTTTCTCTTTGGCTAAAATTATTGCCTTTACTTTTTTTGCCATAGGAAAAAGAATCTTAGTCGTCCTATCCCCTTCCCCGATATCCTCATCCAGCGCT
>PFWI01000003.1 GCA_002791075.1 bacterium (Candidatus Ratteibacteria) CG_4_9_14_3_um_filter_41_21
TGTGAGGCGGGCCGGGTGAGGCTCGGGCAGTTTCTTATGCGGCACGCTCACAGAGATGCTCGCTATAGGCGACTTCTCTGTCTGGGCATTCATCCGTCGCCAAATGCCGCTACAGAAACTCCCTCGCCTCTGGTTTAAACACTAATAATGAGAGGACTATTTCTCTAAAGAGGATATATGGCAAGAATTGCCGGAGTAGAAATCCCCAATAAAAAGAAGATAAAAGTTGCTTTAACCTATATCTATGGAATAGGGAGCAAATTATCGGGTAATATTCTAAAGGCATCTAATGTGGACCCTGAGAAACGTGTCAAGGATTTAAGCGAGGAAGAAATTTCTAATATTACCGGTGTAATACAAAAGACTTCTAAGATTGAAGGCAGTCTTCGTCGCGACATAACCGCTAATATCAAAAGGTTGATTGAAATCGGTTCTTACCGAGGGACCAGGCATAGAAAAAATTTGCCGGTTCGCGGCCAAAGAACCCGCACTAATGCAAGAACACGAAAAGGTCCTCGAAAAACAGTAGGGGTTGTTAGAAGCAAAGAGAAACGAAAAGAGTTTAAAGAAGAGAGGAAGTAGAATAACCAATGGCTCAAAAAAGAAGGAAAAGTCTTTCTATTCCCAAAGGAGTTGCCCATATTAAAGCGACCTTCAATAATACAATCGTCACTATTGCTGATCACAAAGGAAATGTTTTGGTTTGGGGGAGCGCAGGACAGTTGGGATTTAAGGGCGCGCGTAAAGGTACGCCTTTTGCGGCCAGCAAAATTGCTCAGTCGGTTGCCAAAAAAGCTCTGGATATGCAAATGAAGGAAATTGAGGTTTACGTAAAAGGTCCCGGTCCTGGGAGGGAAACAGCAATCAGGTCTTTACAGTCTGCCGGATTATCGATTACTTTTATCAAAGATATTACTCCTATACCACATAATGGTTGTCGTCCGCCAAAACAAAGAAGGGTTTAAAAAATATGAAACTGAGATTGCCCGTATGTAAATTATGCCGTAAGCAGCAAGTAAAACTTTTTCTTAAAGGAGAAAGGTGCAAAACAAAATGTCCTCTGGACCAAGAAAAGAAGAAAACTCGTTCTTTTTCAAAAAAGTTCAAATTTAGAAAAAGTTCCGAATACGGATTTCAATTGAAAGAAAAGAAAAAGGTGCAAGTTTTTTATGGAGTTACCGAACGGGAATTGCAACGCTATTTTGAGGCTGCCGGGAAAAAGAAAGGTATCATTGGAGAGGAACTCCTCTTGTTTTTAGAAAGAAGATTGGATAACGTTATCTATGGATTGCGAATTGTTCCGAGCCGAAGAATGGCACGACAAATTATTAACCATGGCGATATTTTCGTGAATGATCGTCGTACTAATCGTCCTTCTTATCAAGTTAAAATGAATGATGTTATTTTCCTAAAGTGTAAAAGTAAATTTTATTCAAAATTAAAAGAGATGGCAGAAAAAGGGAAAAAGGATGAAAGGCTAACCTGGTTGGAATTTAGTCCTGAAAAATTGTCTGCAAAGATAATCAGATTACCGGCGCGATCTGATGTTACTGTTCCGGTTAATGAAGGACTCTTAATGGATTTTTATTCAAAGTAATCAAAGTAAACAGTAACCACGAATGGACACGAATAAAGACAAAAGAACAGAAATAAGAATTAATAAGAATTAAGTAGTAAGAAATAAGCAATACAAAGAGCAGGTGACTTAATCCTTAATTCTGAATTCTTAATTCTATAGTTCTTATTCGTGTGTTATTGGTGGATAAATGATAAGGAGATGGAATGAAGCCAAAGAAATTGGATTTTGAATTGCCCAAGAAAATTGTCTGGGAGGAATCTACTTATCAGCCGTATTATGGGAAATTAATTGTCGAACCTTTGGAACGTAGTTATGGAATTACTGTCGGTAATGCTTTTCGTAGAGTTCTTCTTTCTTCCATACCGGGAGTAGCGATAATTTCAGCAAAGATAAATGAAGTAAACCATGAATTTAGTACTATTTCCGGAGTAAAGGAAGATGTGCTTCAAGTAATTCTTAATCTCAAACAGGTAGTATTAAAGAGTGCAACTGATAATTTTCCCCAGATCGTCAGAACAAAAATCACCGGGAAAGAAGAGATTTTGGCTTCTGACCTTTTCTCTCAATCTAATTTTACAATTTTAAATCCATATTTGCATATTGCTACTTTAAATGAAAATGTTGTCTTGAATTTTGAGATTGGAATATCGACAGGTTATGGTTATCAATCGGCAGAAAAACAGAAACGAGATAAAATCGGAGTTATTCCTATTGATGCTCTTTTTTCCCCGGTAACAAAGGTTACTTACCATATTGAAAATACAAGAGTTGGTCAAAGAGTTGATTACGAAAAACTAATTATAGAAATTTGGACAAACGGAGGGATTCAACCGCGGGAAGCAATGAATTACTCCGCTCATCTTCTCGCTAAACATTTCTCTATTGTTGAAGAACAACAAAATCTTTCTCATCCAATCAGAGAATTGAATCTGTCTGCCCGCTCTTATAATCTTCTTCTCTCTGCCAAGATTCAAACCCTATCCGATTTTATCGGTATCTCCCAAGAAAAATTACAGAAAATAGATGGGCTGGGCAAAAAATCTTTGGAAGAGATAAAGGAAATTAGGGCAAAATTGAATTCTCCTTTATAATAAAATTTAAAAATAAAAATCTAAAATTATGCGACATAGAAAGAAAAAAAACCGTCTTAATCGGCCAAAGGGTTCGCGAAAAGCGTTGGTATGCAATCTTTTGAAGAGCCTTTTTCAATATGAGCGAATAAAAACTACCCCACCAAGAGCAAGGGAATTACTGAAAATTGCGGAACACTTAATTTCTCTTGCTAAAGAAGATAATCTCTCCAGCCGACACTATGCTTTTTCTTATCTTCAGGATAAAGGCATCGTAACCAAACTCTTCAAAATAATTGGGCCTAGAAATAAAGAGAGAAAGGGCGGATACATCCGAACCTATAAAATTGCTCCTCGCTCTGGTGATGCGGCACCCTTAGTTCTTGTCCAACTGCTATAGCGGCCCGGGATAAATTTCCTCCCTCTTTAGTTCAGTAAGACTATCCAAAAAACGTAAGAGTTAAGTTATCGTTGGAAATATTTATCCACAGATTACACGTAAATATTCAGTTAACTATGTCATTGCGAGGAGTGGGATTCTTCACCTGTCATTGCGAGTCCGCCTACGCGGACGAAGCAATCTCAATGACAGGCTCGGAACAGGCTCCGCAATCTCAAGAAGTAAGAGATTGCCACGCTCACTTTGTTCGCTCGCAATGACAACATAGATGTGTAATTTACTCCAATATTTACATCTTTTCTAATCTGTGTAATCAGTAATAGTTTTAGAGAAACTAAACTATTGCCAAAAAAACAATATTGGGATTGTTTTTATTTTTTATGATATAATAAAAGAGAAATGGGTATAATTCTAAAAGGGAAACTTTATTGTCTTTATTGCCAGAAGGAAACCTCGCATACTTTAACCTATGCCGGGCACCCTTTATCCGGGGAATCTTACTTGAGGAAGATTAGATGCGAAGATTGCAAGACGGTAATTGAACTGGATAGGATTAAAATTTTAGAACTTTATGGTAAGCAGATCGTAAAAAGGCTTCTTACCAAGCCTGTTCGCCTGACTAAAGAGATCAGGGTTGACCTTACTAACTTTATCAAGTCTCTCCCCATCAGAATTATTACCAAATCTTACCGCACTGCAAAAGAGGTTCTGGAAATTATCAAAGATTAAATGAAAGCAGCAGTTTATTATGCTCCGGAAAAAGTAAAATTAGAGAAAATACCTATTCCCAAAATTAAAGAAGAAGAGGTGTTGGTAAGAGTAAAAGTAGCACTTACCTGTGGAACGGATAGAAAATTGTATCTTCGCGGACATCCTCTTTTCTCTCCTCCGTTTATTTTAGGACATGAGTTTGCCGGAGAAATTGTGAAGGTCGGGGAAAAGGTAAAAAAGTTCAAGAAGAGGATGAGGGTAGTGGCGGCAAATTCCGCTCCTTGTCACCATTGCTTTTACTGCAAGATAGGAAAGGAGGAACTTTGCGAAAACTTTTTTATCCGATTAAGCGGAGCTTTTGCCGAATATATTAACATCCCTAAGCCAATTATAAAGGATAATCTTTTTGAAATTCCTGAAGGCATTTCTTATCAAGAGGCAGCCTTTTTAGAACCTTTGGCTTGCGTCATTCATGGGATAGAGGAATCAGAGATAAAATTAGGGGATACGGTAGTAATTAATGGAGCTGGTCCCATTGGACTTTTATTTTTGCAATTGGCAAAATTACAGGGAGCAAGAGTTATTATTGTTGATTTATCAAAAGAAAGGCTTTCTTTAGCGCATAAGTTAGGTGCCGATGAAATCTTAAATATCAATCAATTAAAAGATGAAGTAAAAACAGTAAAAAACTTGACTCTCGGGAAAAGAGGTGTTGATATAGCAATAGAAGCGGCGGGAATTCCAAAAGTATGGGAAAGCACAATAGCTATGGTGAGAAGAGGAGGGAAGGCAATCCTTTTTGGAGGTTGTCCCCCGAAGACTGCAATTAAGATTGATACGGAAGATTTCCATTATGGCGAACTAACCATTAAAGGAATTTTTCATCATACTCCGGATTATACCAGGAAAGCATTTAATCTTATTGGTCAAAAAGTAATTGATACTAATTCTTTGATTACTGCCCAATATTCTCTTGGTGAAATCAAGAAAGTTCTTAAAAAAATAATTACCCGAGAAGGTTTAAAATTTGCTATAATTCCGTGAAGGCCTTGGTTAAACTTTCTCATAAGAAAGATGACCTTAAATTATTGGAGGTTCCTGAGCCTGTTCCTGCTTCAGACCAGGTTAAAATAAAAGTAAAAAGAACAGGAATTTGTGGGACTGATCTTTATGGTTATCAAGCTGTGAAGCCTCCAGTTATTTTAGGGCATGAGACCTCCGGCGTGGTAGTAGCAAAAGGCAAGAAGGTTGCGGGAATAAGAATAGGAGATTCAGTTACCACTGAGACAACTACCTTTATCTGTGGGAGTTGCAAATTTTGCCAGAGTAAAGACTATAATCTATGTTCGAAAAGAAAGGGCTTGGGTTCATCTTCTGACGGTGCTTTTGCTGAGTACTTTTGTATTCGCGCCGAGAGTATTCATAAACTTCCACCCAATGTAGATTTTGCCTCTGGTGCTATTTGTGAGCCCCTTGCCTGTGCTGTCCATGCGGTAGTTGAACAAGCAAGAGTTTTGTCAGGGGAAGTTGTTCTAATTTTCGGTCCCGGTCCTTTTGGTCTCCTTATTGGTCAGGTGTCCAAAGTACTGGGGGCAAGAGTTATTATCTGTGGGAAAGAAGGGGATGAAAAACGACTAAAATTGGCAGAAATTTTAGGGGCAGAAGTTGTCATCAACTTAAAGAAAGGGGGAATCAAGGAGAGGATTGATGAATTGACTTCCGGCTATGGGGTAGATGTAGTTTTTGAATGTTCAGGCACCTCTTCTGCTCTCTACTCAGGATTAAAGTTAATAAGAAAGAAAGGAAGATATATTCAGGCAGGGATTTTGCGGCAATCAGTCAGGGTGAATCTTGAAGAAGTTCTTTTTACTAAAGAGATTATACTTCTTGGCTCTCATACGCAAAAACCTTCTTCCTGGAAAAAGGCTTTAAACCTTTTATTCCAGAAGAAGATTAATCTCAAAGCCCTAGTAACTGATGAATTGCCTCTTACTCATTGGAAGGAAGGTTTTCTAAAGGCCAAGAAAAAAGATTCTATTAAAGTGCTTCTTTACCCTGATTAGAGATGCTGTTAAAGTTGTTGACAATTTTTTCAATGTAAGTTAATATATAAGAACTTATTTCAGCCGGTAAATAAAACTTGCTGCTGTGGCTCAGTGGTAGAGCACGTCCTTGGTAAGGACGGGGTCATGGGTTCGATCCCCATCAGCAGCTGAA
>PFWI01000283.1 GCA_002791075.1 bacterium (Candidatus Ratteibacteria) CG_4_9_14_3_um_filter_41_21
CAAGTTATAAAACCACGAATTTATCGAATTTTACGAATTAGAGTAATTCGCGTTAATTCGTGGTTAGAAAAAGGAAATTCCTATGCAATTAAATTATTAGAAACTTTATTATTTACTTCATTAGAATCCTGATTTTATCCTGAAGTTATCTGCGTCCGATTAATTTTATAGGGAAATGAAAAAGAAATTCACTTTGAAAATATTTAAATTAAAGAAAAGATATTTCTGGTTTAGAAATCCGGTAACCAAAATTAAAAAAAGCGGGAAAATTTATCGCCGAGAACGTGAAAAGGAAAAAATAGAGAAAGAAATAGAGAAAGAATAAGTGGGCGATGCTGGGATTGAACCAGCGACTTCTACCGTGTGAAGGTAGCACTCTCCCTCTGAGTTAATCGCCCTTTGAACCGTTAAACAGAATATATCAATAAGCCCTTAAAAAGTCAAGTTATAAAACCACGAATTTATCGAATTTTACGAATTAGAGTAATTCGCGTTAATTCGTGGTTAGAAAAAGGAAATTCCTATGCAATCAAGTTAGCCAAGATGAAAAAGGCAATTATTTTACTTTCCGGAGGGATTGATTCTTCAACGACCCTTTATTTAGCTAAAAGTCAGGGCTACCAACCAACCGCTCTGATTTTCGACTACCATCAGCGCCACAAAAAAGAGATAGAATCAGCTAAAAAGATTGCTAAAAGCGCACCTAGCTCCTATAAACTCGTAAAGATTTCTTTCCCGGAAGGGGGAAGTTCTCTTCTGGACCCAAATCTACCTCTCAGGTTACACCCCCACCTACCTCCGGGGGCTTCACTCCCCTCGAGGGGGAGGATAGAGGAGAGGGGGAGAGAAAAAATCCCTTTTACCTATGTCCCAGCGCGAAATATCATATTTTTATCCTACGCTCTCTCCTGCGCGGAAACCTGGGGGTCAAGAGCAATATTCATCGGGGCAAACCAGGTTGATTATAGCGGATATCCTGATTGCCGGGCAAGTTTCATTGCTGCCTTTAACCGGATGGTTAAGGAAGGGACCAAATCTAAAAATATCAAGGTAATTGCCCCCTTGATGAAAATGAACAAAGGGGAAATAATTAAATTGGGAATGAAATTAGGGGTCCCCTACCATTTAACCTGGTCCTGCTACGAAGGAAAGGAAAAGCCCTGCCTTAAATGCGACTCCTGTAAATTCCGCCTTAAAGGATTCCGGGAAGCAGGAATAACCGACCCACTACTTTTTAACCACAGAGGCACAGAGAACACAGAGAAAAAACTACCACGAAATCACGAAATATAGAAGACACGAAACAAAGAATA
>PFWI01000117.1 GCA_002791075.1 bacterium (Candidatus Ratteibacteria) CG_4_9_14_3_um_filter_41_21
ACATAATAAAGCATCTGCGTTTTCCAAAAAAGGATAACATCTTTTTCGTCAGTGTATACCTTTTCGTAGATATTGTTGTGAAATGGAGTTGAATTAAAATAAATTGACCCGCTTTCGGTGAAATAACGACTGAAAAAATAATACAATTTATCAAAAAGCTCTTCCCTGAATCTCGGATATTTTTCCAGTGCTTTGTCAATATCATTTTTGAGTAGTTTTTCAATCTGTGAATAATAACTGGATTTTATCCGCATTAAATTGATAAACCCGCCTTCGCCCTCAATCTTAGCACCGATAAATACATTTTGAAGTGTTTTATAAAATTTTTCTTCTTTTCCCCTTAATTCGTTATTGTTATTAGACATAACACTCTCCTCAATTTGCTGTTATTGATAAGTGTTCATATATTTCGGGTTCAATGAATTGAACCCCTACAGTGTCGAGTCCCAAAGGGATCCCTTCGGGACAAGCTCGACAACTACATTTGGATTCCTGCTTACATACTGCAGGAATGACAGAAGAAATTGTCATTCCTGCAATGCCCCCTCACTGTCATTTCCGATTACTAACCTCGGGAATGACAAAATACCCTGTCTACTAACGTAGACACCCCTTTATGAAAGGGGAATGAGAGAGATTGCCACGCCCTTCGGGCTCGCAATGACAGGCAATTAGACATAATTTTAAATCATTAGCCAAAATTTAAATGGCATTCTGATAATTTTATCGCTGAGCAGTTCCAGATTGCCTTGATGACTAATTACAATTCCGTAAGAATAGCCGTCAATTATTTTACTGGTGCTTTTTATTTGTTTTATTCCATCGTTTTCCTTCCCAAACCCAACCTCAACAATGATTTTTTTATCTTTTCCGAGGCGTAAAACAAAGTCAGCGCCACCGGATGAAGAATCATACATTACTTCAATTCCTCCGTAATTTTTTGCCTTTTTCCGAAAATCCTTGCTGAAAATCAAGGCCAAATAATCCTCCAAAATTTTTCCTTTAACCTCGGGAGGCAAAATACCATTCAAAATACTTACTCTTAAAGACGGAGAAATAAACAAAAACTTTATTGGTTTTCTTACCCTTACAAATTTCTGGCCGTAGCTTTTTATCTCAACCAAAATTCCACTCTGAACTAAAGAGTCAAGAACTCCTCTAATTGGTCTATAATCCAACTTTAAAGTACGGCATAGTTTATCAATATCAGTACTATCGGAACTCGCGATTAAATATAATAAATCTTTTATTTTTGAAATCGTCCCCGAACTGAATTTTCTCATATCGAGCAAATCCTTGGTTATAAACTTGTCAATCACTCCGGAAACCAATTCAAAGACGATGGATTTTTTATTCTTTAACCTTAAAACAAACGGGAAACCGCCAAAATATAAATAATCTTGTTCAGCATCCCGTGGCAGATTGCCAAAATATCTGGAAACTTCTATTTGCCGATTTTTACAAAATCCAAATAATTCTTTGGCATCTCTACTGGCTAAAATCGCTTCAAGAAAGCTGTCCGATAATCCTTTTTGAGGATAGATATTATTTTTTAATATTGCGTATTCACTAAATTTAAGAGGATATAATTCTTCTGAAAGCGACCTTCTTGATAAATCCGGGTTTAATTTTATTTTCAAAGCAGAAGAACCGGTAGCGATAATCAAAATATTTTTGTGGCTTTTGGTTGCGTCAAAAACATTTTTCAAAAACAGTCCCCACCTTTCATCGTAATGGACTTCGTCTAAAAGAATCAGCAGTTTTTTCTTTAAATCAACAAACCTGACACCATTTCTTTCCTGGTAATAATTAAAAAAGTCGTTCAAACTTATGCTTTCGCTAGCCAAACGGCTAACATCTAAATAGATTTTGTCGTAATTCTGTCCGATAATCTCTTCATACTTTGATTTTTCAGAGGAAGCAATAAACTTCTGCGCATAGTAAAGCTGCGCCAAAAGAGTGGTTTTCCCAACGCCTCTTATACCTGAAAGAAGGTTTATTTTTTCTATCTCCTCCAATCTATTGCTCGTGAATCTTTCTAAAAGTGTCAAATAATAAGAAAAAATATACCTTGTTGGATTAGGCCTTCTCTCTTCATCATAAATATAGCCGGAAAACAGCTGGTCTATCTCTGTAATCCAGAGATTATAGAAGTTCTCTATTTTTTCTCTATTCGCCATATATTTCAATTGTATTTCAATCCAATCAAAATGTCAAGTTCAATTGTATTTCAATCCAATCAAAACCCTACATTGTCGAGTGATCCCTGCTTCCGCAGGGACGACCACTGCAGCATAGATTCCTGCTTCCGCAGGAATGACAGAAGAGAGATTGCCACCCCCCACTTCTTGCTTTCGCAAGAAAGCAGTGGGGGTTGCAATGACCGGCAAGTTGCAAAGTGATTGTTAGGACTACACATAGGTTTCGCGCAAGTTTTCCTTAAGGACGGAAGAGTCAATATTATTCAATTTCCCCAAAAGAAGAAGTTTGATGTTCTTTGCTTCGGCTTCTTTGGCCAAGAGATAAGCAATTAAAGGTTCTATTCCAAAAGTATAAGTCTTTGCTTTTTTAAGGTAGTCAGTTAAAAGATTATCCGTTGATTTCTCCAAATCCTCAAGATTTAAACGCGGATAAAAGAGAAGAATCTTCTTCTCTACAACGCTCTTTTCCTCTTGAAAGAGTTCTTTTCTCAATCTTCCTCCCTCAACAAATATTTCCGAAAAATTTTCTTCCCCGGCAGTGGCCGGAAAAGAAAAGAAATTTTCAAGATTAAGAAAATCAATTGCCATCTTAAAAAAATTCTCTAAAAAAGGACTCTTTATTTCCCTGGTTTTATTGAGGAGAGGTTTCCACATTTCCTTTTCCAAAAACTGCTCTAATTCCCTGGCATTCCCTTTCTGAGAGAAAGAAATGCTTTTGCGCGCAATTTCCCTGAAATAAAGCGGGAGGCGGAGAAAAGTCTGGTGATGAATTGCCTCTTCCAAAAGGGAGGGTGAAATTGCGCCTATTGGAGAAAAATCTGCTGAAATGGAAGAGTCAATCTCTTTTTTGAAGAGGAGTTTCAGATTATGAAGATCATCTTTTAACCGAAGAATAACGCTAAGAGAAGGATTTTCCAAAAGTTTACCGATTAAGTCATAGGTTGCTTGCCTTTCATTGCTCAGGAGAGAAAACAATTGCTCTTCTTTAACCACCGGCTCTCTAAAATATGTCGTTTCGCTAATTGCCTCTAAAGAGATTAAAGCCGCCTTCTCCAAACGAGATTTGGGGAAGAAGCTTTTTTCTAATACCCTGATTTTACCCACCGCATAAGCATAGGATTCCATTTTTTTACTTTAACCACGACCCCGTATTAAATACGGGGTAATCTAATTAAAAATTTAAAATCTAAAATATTTATTCTTTTTCTATTGCTCTTTAATAATTCGTGCAATTCGAGAAATTCGTGGTTATTATTCAAAAAGAAGTTTGCTTAACTTGAGGTCCAGATTTTCCTTTTCCGCTTTAATCATCTCTTGCAAACTTGCATTAATTTCAATCTTCCCTTGCTTCAAAATAAAGCCATGCTCAATACCGGAGGAAAAAGAATCTAATTTCAGACTAACTCCTTGATCTCCTAATTTCTGATTGACTTTTTTAATAAAATTTTCGGTTATTTTCTCTTGATCATTGGCGGCTATTATAACTTTATATTCTCCTTTTTCCACCAGTTGCACTAATTTCTTTTCAATAAAGTCCTGATAGAAAGGAGCAGAAAGAGAGGCGAGCTCAACGGCTGCTTTCTGATAAACAGTTTCCAAAATCTCCTGTTTTCTGGCTAATAGTTTCTTTCTTCCCTCAATCTGGAGAAGCGCTTCTTTTCCCTTGCTCTCCTGCTTTATTCTGGCGGATTCCTGCTCAATAATCTTTTTTTTAGCCGCTTCCTTTTTTGCTTTTGCCAGGGAGAGGATTTCCTGTGCTTTTTTCTCTGCGGCCAAAATAATCTCTGCTGATTTTTTCTCCGCATCATCACGAATCTTTTCTAATAATTTCTCTAAGCTCATTGAATTAATGGGACGCAGAGTTGCTGTCAGTAATTTCAGGGAAGTTAATCTTCCCGCATAGTTGCTGTCAGTAATTTCAAGAAGTTAA
>PFWI01000151.1:0-10664 GCA_002791075.1 bacterium (Candidatus Ratteibacteria) CG_4_9_14_3_um_filter_41_21
TTATTCTTTGAGACTTTGAGTCTTTGTGGTTAAAGATGTGATAGTTTTTTGTTGTTGGTTAGTGTTCATTCGTGGTTTTTTTCTGTACTCTTTTCGGCTAATTTTTTGCCTAATTCTTTCAATTGAATAATAGCGGCAGAGTCCGGTCTTTGCTTAATTAAAAGCGTCTCGGCAATTTTCTTAAATTTAAAAATACGGCAAAGCAACTCAATACTTCCCTTTGCTTTGCCTCCTCCCCCGTGAGTAATAAAAGCGACGTAAGGCTTGCCCGCAACCTTTTCCTGGGTAGGATAAAAGGTCCGGTCAAAGAAGTCCTTTAAGCCTCCGGCGATGTAATTAAAGTAGTCAGGACTGCCGAAAGCAACTCCGTCGCATTCCAAAAGGTCTTTAGATTTAGCTTTTTCCGCTTCCCTAAGTTCTACCCTGCTGCCGGCAGCTTGCGCCCCTTGAGCCACGAATTTTGCAGCGGATTTCGTATTGCCGCCCTGGGAGTGGTAAATAACCAATATTTTAGCCATCTTTAATGAGTAGACACCCAGCAGACTTATGTCTTACTTCGCTATCATAAATCTGGGCTTCATTTGACTTTTTTTATTAAACTTTTACAGAGAGGGCAGCGGCTAATTTCCTCTGCTTTGCTATCCACATAAATATGGGTGCAGGTAGGGCATTCCCAAAGAAATCCCTCCTCTTTCCTTAAATCCTTGGCCCTTTTTCTGACCTCCGAAAAATACCAGAAACTAAAGATAAAAACCATTCCCGAGAGGAGATAGATGGCCAGCGCCACCGACAACTCTATCTTAATCATTTCACACAGAAAATAACATTCACCACAGAGTCACAAAGACACAGAGAACCACAAAGTTCACCAAGAATTATAAATAAATTTTTCTTGGTTATTCTTTGAGACTTTGAGTCTTTGTGGTTAAGTTCTTCTATTCGTGGTTGCTATTTTAGTTTTTTCTCTTGCGGTTTTATTTATTTTAATTGGAATTTCAGGGGAAGCATCCCCCAGACCTTCTCCGAAGTTGCCACGGGATTAAACCTCCATCTTTTGGCGCTGGTCACACTTAAAAAATCAATTCTGGGATAACCCGAACTCTTCTCTACCTCTACCCATTCTACCGAACCATCAGGGAGAATCCAGAGTTTCAACAAAAGAGCGCATTCTATTCCTTCTTCTTCCGCCCATTCTGGGTAGCGTGGAAGGGCCTGAAAAAGAACTTTGCGGCTGCCCCCCGGTCCATAAATTTTCATCGGTTCCCAAAATTTCTGCTCACCCCACTCCGCATTTTCGGGTAAAACCGGGGCGGGCAGAGGAATTTTAACCTCCTCAGCAAGAAATGACTTTAAGGGTAAAAAATCCAACTCCCCGCTAAAGGGACTTTTTTTTATGACGATCCTCTGGTCCAGAAGGTTTTCTATTGGAAGATAAATAGACACTCGGTCATTTTCCCTCTCTCCTCTCGGAAGCGAAGGAGAAATTTTAGTTTTTTTTACCGCGGGAATTGGTTCGGTCTTTTTTATTCCGGGAAGTTCCTTCACCAGCATTACCTCAATCGGTGAAAATATCTTTGCTTTTGTCGGCACCACAATTGAAAAGAGAAAAAAAGCAGAAGTATGGAGAGAAAGCGAAACTAAAACCGCTAAATTCAAAAGGGAACTCTTCATTTTTCTTCAACCGGCTGGGTAGCGATAGCAAGATGGGAAACTCCCGCAACCTTGGCTAAATCCATTACCTCCACCACCTTGCCGTGAGTAGCATAATAGTCCCCTTTGATAATCAGGACAATATCTGGATTTTGTTTACTTTCAATTTCTAAAATGTTTTTAAGCATCTTCAGGGTAACGCTCTGCTCCTGATAGAAAATGGAACCGTCGGCGGCAATGGAAATAATAAATTCTTTCTTCTCGATGCTTTCAGTGGTTAAAGCTGTGGGAAGTTTTATCTTGATGCCCGGTTGCATAATAAATGAAGATGTGAGCATAAAATAAATCATCAGGAGAAAAACTACGTCAATTAAAGGAGCGGTGTCTAATTGTCCTGAGGTAATTTTCAAATGCCTCTTAAATCTCATAAGTATACTCGGACTATCTTCTTCAGCGGCGCGCTCATCAAACCCAGCGAGTTTGATTCGCTCTAAAATCTGCTCGCTCCCCCACACCCAGCTTCCAGGGAGAAGATTTCTTGTAAATATTCACCAAACCACGTCATTGTCTGTAGTGGCAAAGCTTGCTTTGCCGCAGAGCAAGCTCTGCAACTACAGTAGTGCGAACCTTTTAGGTTCGCTTGTTGGCGAGGCTAAAGGCCTCGCACTACATCTATCAGATGACTGGGGTTTGTGAGCGAAGCTGGCGGTTATGCCGCACCCAGCACTTATTCCAGGGAAAGTGAGGGCATCCGAAATAAGTGCTGGGGAGGAATAAGAAAGCCCGAGCGAACAAATTCAGTCATCTCTTACTCCCCCTCCTCTTTTTCTCTTAAAGAGAAAATATCCAGAAGCCGGGTAGTGCTTTTTTCCATTTCGGTAATAAAATTATTTACCCGGCTGACAAAGTAATTATAAGCAATGTAGGTGGGAATAGCGATGGTAAGGCCGGCAACGGTAGTGATTAACGCCTCCCAGATTCCCTGCGCTAAATCTCCCGGATTTACCAGCCCTCCCTTTAATTGGATAACCATAAAAGCTCGAATGAGCCCGGTAACGGTGCCCAAAAGACCCAAAAGCGGGGCAATCGTGGCGATGGTTACTAAAATAGCTAAATATTTTTCGAGATAGGGGACTTCAAAACTGGCGGCATCTTCCATCGCCTCCTTAATTTCCTCATGGCTGCGGTCACGCTTTAAAATGCCCACTTTTAAAACCCTGGGGATGGGACCTCTGGTTTTTTCGCAGATACTGATGGCCTCTAAAATTTTATTCTTCTGCAAAACATCTTCAACGCTTCCCATCAATTCTCTGCTATTAATCTGCACCCGGTTTAAGGAAATAGCCCTTTCAACAATGATAGCTAATGAAAGAACTGAACAGAAGATAATGGGGACCATCAAAATCCCGCCTTTGACAAGCATTTCAAATAGACTTAACATTTTATTTTTCTAAAATTTCAGATTTATTCCGCCAAAAAATCTTCTTCCCGGTGATGGATAACCTTTTACAATCTCGTAAGTTTTATCAGCAAGATTCTCCACCGTCAAAAAGATTTTAGCATATTTAGTCAAAGAATAGAATAATTTAGTCTCTAAAACCCCAAAAGCCGGAAGTTGCTGTGAATTATTTTCTTCGTAATAACGCTTGTTTTGATACCGGCCGATAATTTCGAAGGTAAACCGGTCTGCTTCAATCTGGAGATTGCTCTCAAGAATGTCGGAAGGTTCGTAAGGGATATAAGAGACCGCTGAACCCTGGTTTTCCAATTCCTGATGCCTATAAAGAAATTTCTGGGTAAAACGCGAACAGTATTTCTTCTCCCAGGAAAGCTGGCTACCCCAAAAACGAGTTTTCTTAATATTTGTCGGCTGGTAGAGGCCATTTCCATCTCCATCGGTCCAAATGATTAAGTTTTTCTTTTCTCCATTAAACAGGTTAAATTCTATTTTATCCTGGTTAATTTTTTTGCGCAAGCCCAATTTTACGCTTTCTTCATTTTCCGGTTTCAAAATAACAGGGTTTACCTCCGTAAAATTCTCCTTCAGATAAAGTTCTTTAAATTCTTGAAATTTGAGAAAAGAACCGGCTTTAAGAAAAATCGCGGTATCGTTGGATGGTTCAAAACTAATTTTTAACTCCGGGAGAAAAAGAGTTCCCAGCCCTTTTCTTTTCTCAGCTTTCAGCAGACCGTCAGCATAGAAAACAGGTGTAATCTGCAAATCCTGCATCCCCAGAGAAAAATAGTAGTCTTCTATCTTGTAGCAATCGGCCAGGCGCTCTTGCGAAAAAAAAGTTAAAAAACTAAAAGGCGCATCCTCATAACCTAATTGAAAAAGGGTCTTCTCGTTCCGATAACGGGAAGAAACTTTAGAATTCTTAGTCCAGGAATTTTGGTAGGAAACTTTCCCTTTCCAGCTATTTTCAGCCGGGAAAAATTTTTCCCATTTGAAAGTGACGTCTTCGGCTTTGCTTTTTCCCCGGTTATTTAAGGTTAAAGCATCTATTTTTCCCGGCAGACCGGATTCTTTCCAAAAATAATTCCCACGCAGAGCAATTTTCTCTTCCTCCGATAAGCCAAGCTCAAGAAAAGAGAAAAAATCAAATAATTCAAAATCGGAATTCGCCCGATAACCGCCTTCCTTTTTGTAGAAAAAATTAGTTTCAAAATTAAATTTTTCCTCTTCGAATACTTTATTTTTTAGAAAGAACTTCTTTCTTTGATTATCTCCGCCTTCTATTTCCATCTCCGAAGAAAAAATTTTCTCTGGCCGAGGGGATGGCGGCTCAGGCAAAAAAAGTCCTTCTGTCCCTTCTGCTGCTTTCAACCCAAGGGAAGGAAGTTTACTCTTGGAACGATCTTCTCCGGTAATTACAGTCTCGGGAAGAAGAAGTTTTTCCTCCGCGTGGATTAAACCCGGAAGGAGGAGGAGAAAAATAGGAAGAAAAACTTTCAGATACATTTTAGTTGGATAATATTTTCTTTAAGGCAATGATGGCTTCCTCAGCCTTTTTATTCCAGGGGGAAATATCATTGCAAAAGGTACTGACTTCAAGATAAGAATGCAGGGCATCTTTCGGTCTCTTCAGATTTTGCAAACAGTCTCCAATCTTAAATAGACTCTCGGCGTAAAGAACTCTATTTTCTTTAGGGATTTTTTTTAAGACCTCCATTGCTTTCTCCCACTCCTCCTGATTAATCAGGAGATTCCCTTTTTCTATCGCTACGGCGGCGGTCAATGAATCCTGGGGATAAAACGCAAGGAACCGGTCAAAGTAACTCATTGCTTCTTCCTTCTTTTTCTCTTTTAGAGAGCAAAGTCCCAAAAGATAGAGCGCCTCAGGGACTGCAGAATTTTCAGGGAAACGCTCTAAAATTTCGCGAAGTCGGATTTTAGCCTGGCCAAATTCTCCTTCCTCGAAATAACCACGAGCAATCAGCAGATTAAACTCAGGAGTAAGAGGAGAAGCCGGTTTTGTCTGAAGGCCTTTTGCCCAGATTTCTTTGGCTTCTTTTTTCCTTCCTAATTGGGAAAGCAAATTGCCCGTTCCATAATAGGCCTCGCCAATCAGTTGATGGTTGGGGTATTTATTTATAAATTCCTGAAAAGCATCAAGGGCTTTTTGGTATTCTTTCCCGTTATAGTCGCAGAGCGCTTTCTGTAAAAGGGCGCTCTTGGCTAATTCCGCTCCGGGATATTCCTTAATAACCTTTTCAAAGTTTTCTCTGGCCAAGCAGTAATCTTCCTCCCGGAAAAAGCTCAGCCCGATCTCATAGAAACAATCAGGAATAAGCGTGCTTTCGGGAAAGCGCGCAAGAATCTTTCTAAAGAGGGTCCTGGCTTCTTTAAAATCCCTCTTTTTTTCATAAAGAGTCCCCAATTGGAAGAGGGCAAAGGACGCAGCCATACTTTCGGGAAAATCAGAAATTACCCTTTGGTATTCATCTTCCGCTTCTTGATATTTTTTTTGGTTAAAAAATATATCACCGATCTTTAAGAAGGAATTTGAAAGCAGAATTTCTTCCCGGGTAAAGGAAATAGTCTTTTGAAAATCATTGAGGGCGTCAGGATAATTTTCTTTTTGATAATAACCCAGCGCCCTTTGGTAATATTTATAGGCTATCATCTTTTTCCCTGATTTTATCAATTCGCTTTGGGGATAAAATTTCTCAAGTGACGCTAACCATTCCTCGGCTTGAGGCAGCTCGGCTCCTTGCAGGGTAGAGAGAACGAGAGCATAGTAAACAGACTCTAAATATTTTGAGCGCGGATATTCCTCTAAAAACTTCTGGAATATTTTTTCGGCTTCTTTGCCCCGGTCAGCTTCGTAAAAAGAGGCACCAAGGTAGTAGGTAATTATCTCCCGATAATGGGTTTCAGGATAGCGGGAGAGAACACTTTGAAATTCGCTAATGGCTTTTTCCGGCTTTTTAATTTTAAGATAAGCAATGCCGGAGAGGAGATAACCGTAATCCGCGTTTTTGCTCTTGGGATAATCCGCGATAAATTTTTCAAGATAGGAAGCAGTTTCCTGAAAAAGCCCTTTTTTATAGGCTTCCTGAGCAATCGCAAAATCCTCTCTTTCTCCGGCCGAGAGAAGCCCGGGAATCAAGAAAGATATCAATAAAGCAAGAATAAGCTTTTTCATTTTCTTTTGACAGTATAAATTACAAAGATTACCAACAAAAAACTATCACCTCTTTAACCACAAAGACTCAAAGGCTCAAAGAATAACCAAGAAAAATTTATTTATAATTCTTGGTGAACTTTGTGTCTCTGTGCCTCTGTGGTGAATATTGTTTTTTAATTCGTGGTTTCATTTTTACAACTTTAAATATGGTCTAAGGGCCAGATGTAGAAATCAAGGGGAAAAATTCTGTTGAGGAGGGAAAAAAGCCTGCCCAATGAGAAACAGGTTGCCGGAATAAAATTGAAAAACAGTCCCGCCATATCCTTCTCAGAAAGGGAGATAAAGTTTTCGGACTTTTTTCCCTCAATAGAGCAGTCTTTACCCAGAATGAGGGTAACCATTTCCTTGTTTCCTTTTATCTCAAAAGTAATTTCTTGCTTCTCGGAACTTCCCCACCTTTGCTCAATCTGAGGCAGAAAACCTTCCAGAGTCTTTCTTAAATTGATAATTTTAACCGAATTAACCATGGACAAAGACCAGCCTGCCGATAGTTCATATAAAATTTTAGGGAATTTTTTGCTTATTGGAACCGGAAAGGTCATCGCCGAGGAGCCGAAGCGAGCTAAAAGATAGGCGGTAATAGAGGAAATAATTCTTTCGTCCCCTCCCCATTCAATTGCCCGAGTACCCTGGTGTTCTCCGGAGAGGTCAATATAGCCAAAGCTTTCCCCTTCTTCCGCCCAATAGAGAGCGCTACCTATTTTTTGATAAAGAAGTTCGTAATCTTCTTTTCTTCTTTCTACCCGTAGCTCCTCTTTTTCGTGGCAGGAAATTATCTTTTCCAAAATTTCCTTTTCTCCGGAAAAGCGTTTAACTTTATTGTGTGGTTTTACCCCGGCTTTACTTAAGGAACGCCCACTTATATTCAAATTAACCTGTCTTCCTCCGTATTCCCAGCCAAAGTTTCCGTATCTGAACCGGTCTCCTCCAAGAACGGAAAGAGCGTAGCCCTCGGCCTTCATTTTTTTGATATTATAATTGAGAAGTTGGCCCATATAGCCTTTTCCTCTGATTTCCGGGTCAGTAGCAACACCCCCAATTCCTCCGGTTTTAATTTTACTCTCCCCCACCATTAAGTTCATCGGAAAGAGCCTGATGAGACTGGCAATTTTACCATTTTCCCTAATCACCGAGATATTCTCCGGAGAAAAGTTCTCTTCTCTCCAGACCACCGGATAGGCGCAAGCAAAAAAATTTGCTGAATGTCCGTAGGCGTTTTCCAAAAACCTTACTGCTTTTTGATATTCATCCTTTCTTAGCACTCTGATTTCTTCTGCCATATCCCTCTCCTTCTCTATCAGTTTGTGCGATAAATTGCGCCACTATTCTCTCTGCTATCTTTAGTAGCAATATGCGAGTAGAGTAGCGCAATTCATGCCACGTGTTTATTCGTGTTCATTCGTGGTTACACTTTATTTTCTTTAACTTTATTGGTTCTTATATTCTACTCTTAGGGAAAATGTTATCAAGACCAAAAAGGCCGTAAGGGTCTATTTCTTTTTTTATTCTTACCATTTCATCAATCCCTTTTTTTCCGTACATTAACTCCAAATATTTATGCTTCATTTTTCCGATGCCGTGTTCTGCAGATACCGTTCCCCCTGAACTTATTCCCTTTTTAAGCGCCTGAATGAAGAGATTGCCGACCGCTTCTTTTTCTTTTTCATCTTTAGGGAAAAAATTAAAATGGAGATGGTTCTCCCCGATATGGCCAAAGAGAATATTCTCTATTTCCTGATTATTTAATCTTAAAGTCTGATAAAAATTAAAAATTTCGGGGAAGGAATTTTCCGGAACCGCAATATCCAGAGCCATCTTCCTTGACCCTATTTTCTTAAAGTATTCGTTAATATTCTCGGGAAGTTTATGGCGAAAATCAAGAAGTTTTTGATAACTTTTGCTATCTTCTCCGAGCCAGGTATCATCCACCGGGTATTGCTCAATCAGACCGATCCATTCCTCCAGAATATTTTTACTTTCCTCTTCTTCAATATAAATAGCTTCTTTACTCCGATCAGGTATATTGGGAAAATCTTTTTTTAAGAAACCCAGACTTCCCCGGTCAAAATATTCCAGGGAAAGAGGATTTAATTTTCTACTTCTTTTAACCTCGGAGACAAATTTTAAACCCTTATTCTCTTTGAAAAAGACGACCATTATAAAGGGCAAAGAAAGAGCGGGAATTAACTCTACCTCCACCCGGGTAATCAGGCCCAGGGTTCCCTCGGAACCGATAAATAAATCAATTAAATCCATCCCCGGACGGGAGAAATAGCCGGCAGAGCATTTAATCGGGGGAGTAAGATAGGATGGAATTTTTATTTTTTTATTCTCAAACTCTATATTACCATTTTTATCGGCAAAATATTTGCCTCTTTCTATCTCTAAAACCTCTCCGGTGGAGAGAATAACCTTTATTTTTTTTACATATCCTCTGGTAGAACCAAAACGGTAACTGTATTCTCCTGAAGCATTGGTAGAAACGTTTCCACCGATAAAAGCAGTTCTCTCGGTAGGAAAAGGGGGATAAAAAAGATTGCGTTCTCCCAGTTCTTTTAAAAAATCTTCAATAAGCACGCCGCTTTGCAGAATCGCTCTTTTCCTTTGCGGGTCAATGGAGATAATCTTATCTAACCTTTCTACGGAAAGGATTGCTCCCTCAAGAGGAATTCTCCCTCCCACGGTCCCGGTTCCCCCGGCCGAGACGGTTAAAGGAATTTTTTTATCCCTGCACTCGGCAATTGCTTCAATGATCTCTTTTTCATCCTCGGGAATATAAAGAACTTCGGCCTTGCCTTCCTGGAGATTAGAACTATCCTCCAGGTAACTAAGCATCTCCTCAACCTTTCTCTTTATAATCATGTTTTCATTCCTGGTAAATATTCAGTAAAGTACGTTCCCCTTGTCATTGCGAGCGAAGCGAAGCAATCCGACGAAGTCGTTGCGAGGAGTCCGCCCAGTAATATTCGCCTCCGCCAGAGAACTTTGGCGGACGACGTGGCAATCTCATCTTTTTCATAGAAGCGAGGGATTGCCACGCCCTTCGGGCTCGCAATGACGTAGTTCACTGAGTATTTACCACTCCTAGCCTTCTTCCGTTTTCTTTTCTTTCTGTCTTTTTCTTAAGTATGCCGGGATATCCCGATCCTCTCCGTCAATGATAGTTGTTTCTACATCACCGAAAAGGCTTGGCTCCTTCTCCTTCTTTCCTTTTCTGGAGTGAGATTTCTTTTGCAAAGAAGGAGACATTTCCTTCTTATTGAAAAGTCCGGTGGCAATCACGGTAATTTTTATCTCATCATCCAAGCTCTGGTCAATCACCGCCCCAAAAATACTGTTTACCATCGGGGAGAGAGCGCTGTTAATCGTTCTGGCTGCATCTTTAACTTCATGAAGACCAAGGTCAGAGCTGCCAGCGATGCTTACCAAAACATTTTTGGCGCTACTGATTTCTATTCCCTCTAAAAGATGGTTGGTAACAGCTTCTTTCGCGGCACTTACCGCCCTTTCCGGCCCTTTGCCTCTGCCCACACCCATCATGCTTTCTCCTCCATTCTCCATCACTGCCCTGATATCGGCAAAGTCCAAATTGATTACCCCAGGTTGGGTGATCAGAGTGACAATAGAGGAGACACCCTGACACAAAATCCCGTCAATTTTTCTGAAAGCGTCAAGAATCGTAGTTTTTTTATCGGCAACCTCAAAAAGTTTTTCATTAGGAATATGAATGAGCGTATCGCTATTTTCTCTCAATTCAGAAAGCCCTTCTTCCGCCTGGTTCATTCGCTTTACTCCTTCAAAAGCAAAAGGTGTGGTTACTACGGCTACGATAAGAGCGCCCTGCTCGCGAGCAATTCTGGCTACAATTGGCGAGGCGCCGGTGCCGGTGCCTCCTCCCAATCCCGTAGTTAGGAAACAAACCTTTGCCCCTTTCAGGAGTTTGGCAATTTCTTCTTTATCCTCGTTTGCAGAAAATTTACCTTTCTGGGGATCCCCGCCGCAACCTGAGCCTCCGGTAATACGCAAACCAATCTGGACCTTAATCGGAACATTGCAATTTGCCAACGCCTGGCTATCGGTATTAATTCCGATAAGGTCCGCTCCCGAAAGCGATTCCGCCATTCTTCCCAGGGCATTACATCCGGCTCCGCCAACGCCGACAACTTTTATTTTAACAAACTTATCCAACCCTTCATCTACCTTAATCTTTAACATTATAAGTACGATAAATTATACCCCCCCTCCTCACATCCTCCCCCTCAAGGGGGGAGGAAAGAGGTGGGGGTAACTTTGAAATTCCTATGCAATTAAATTAGCCCCCTC
>PFWI01000151.1:10744-12133 GCA_002791075.1 bacterium (Candidatus Ratteibacteria) CG_4_9_14_3_um_filter_41_21
CGAATTTATCGAATTTTACGAATTAGAGTAATTCGCGTTAATTCGTGGTTGCTATTTAAAAGAAATCAGAAAATGTTTTCCTTACCTTTTTATAACATTTCACCAGAGGGTTGTTCTGGGAAAATCTTGGCCGGTGTCCTGCTTCCCTTCTCTTCTTGAGGCCGTAGTCAAGAAGCCCAACCGCGGTAGAAAAAATTGGACTATTGATAGTTTTTTCAAATTCCACGATATTGCGCGGTTTTCCGATGCGTACCGGCATTTTAAAAATTTTCTTGCCTAATTGCTCAATTCCTTTCAAGAGGGAGGTTCCTCCGGTAAGCACAACCCCGGCTCCAATGAGATTAGCATAGCCGCTTCGATCCAACATTTGTTTTGATAAAAAAAAGATTTCCTCAGCTCGAGGCTCGATAATTTCAGCCAGAGAGGTCAAACCTACCTTATAGAAGGATTTCCCCTCGCTATTTACCGTAGGGATTTCCAGTTTATGGTCAGTAATTAAAGATTCCAAACACCAGCCATAGTTTTTTTTCAATCTCTCACTCTCGGTTAAAGGCACTCTTAAGCCAATGGCCAAATCATTAGTAATATGGTCTCCGCCCAAGGGTAAAACAC
This sequence comes from bacterium (Candidatus Ratteibacteria) CG_4_9_14_3_um_filter_41_21, assembly GCA_002791075.1. GTDB lineage: Bacteria > Ratteibacteria > UBA8468 > UBA8468 > UBA8468 > UBA8468. The sequence goes on from PFWI01000151.1 coordinate 11,357, forward strand.
TTATTTCTTTAATTACTCCGTTAAGGTAAATAGCCATCTCCGTCGTTCCGGCACCAAGGTCAAGGAGTAATACTCCGATTCCCTTCTCCTCCTCAGTAAGAACGCTCTCGGCGCTGGCCAATGCGCCCAGATGGATGGCGTCAAGACCAAAACCAGCTTCGGAAATGCTTTTTTCCACATTATGAATAGGATTTTTTTCTCCGGTGACAAAGAAAACCTTTGCTTCTAATTTTTTCCCAAACATCCCTATAGGTTTTTCAATCCCTCCCTGACTGTCAACAATGTATTCCTGGCAGATACCATCAATAAGTTGCCGATCCGTTGAGATTGAAGAAGCTTTTGCCATCTGGATGCTATTATCCACATCTCCCTTTAAAATCTCCTGATTTTTATTGGAGATTTCCACCGTTCCCTGGCAGTTTATCCCCTTAACATGATTGCCGTTAATATTTACAAAAAGGCTATGCGCGGTGAGATTTTTCGGCCGTTCCGCTTCCTCTACCGCCTTCTCTATGCTGGCGATGCTTTTCTTTAAATCTATAATGACTCCTTTCTTCAAGCCGGAAAAAGAAACCAGCCCAACCCCGAGAATCTCACCTTTACCTTTTTCGGATTCTCTTCCGAGGAGCACGCAGGTCTTGCTTGTCCCCAAATCTAATGCCGTAACAAAATCATCTCTCATACTCTATTTTGGACGCAGATAACTTCAGGATAAAATCAGGATTAAAGCAAGTATTCAAACTTAAGTATTAAGCATTAAGTATTAAGTTACTTATT
>PFWI01000084.1 GCA_002791075.1 bacterium (Candidatus Ratteibacteria) CG_4_9_14_3_um_filter_41_21
GCTAAAAATTTAAGTTTAATTTCGGCAACGGCTCAGAATGATAAAGATTGACCAAAAGATATGAACTAAGAACAAATAAAAATAGCCATAAAAGAGGTGAAAAGAAAATTCCCAATATCCCTGTCCCGACTAATCCTAAAATAAAAAATAAAGGTATCAGATGTCTCCAGGAAAACGCTTTGATTCCAAACTTTAAAGGATAAGTAACCCAGGAGCCATCTTCAAAATTATGAATAAAAAAATCCTTAAGGTTAGACTTCGGATAGTAATAACTTACAATATCAGGAGCCAAAAGAATTTTTCCACCTGTTTTTTTTAACCTTAAATTAAATTCCATATCCTGGCTTCGGACAAGACTTTCATTGAAAAGCCCGATTTTATCAAAGACCTCTTTTTTATAGCAGCCACCAAATACGGTGTCAACCCATTTTGGCTCTTTTGCACCTGTTCTAAAGACAGAATTACCCACGCCAAAAGGATGGGATAAAACGGTAGCGATAGCTTTGCCGATAAAGGCATTATCCCGGGGCAGGGTTATCATTACCCCGCCAACATTATCGGCATCATATTCTTTTAGATATTTTACACATTTTGATATATAATCCTTCTCATATCTGCTATGGGCACTCATCCATAGAATAATTTCACCTTTTGCATTTTTAATACCGATATTTAATGCACAGGGGGTAACCTTTTTTGGATTATCCAATAATTTTAGTGTCATTGCGAGAGCCGGTAGGCTCGTGGCAATCCCGAGATTGCGGAGTTTATCCCGAGCGGAGATTGCTTCGCTTTGCTCGCAATGACAAGCGAGGGATCTCGCTCGCAATGACATGTCTGTATATCTTTCCACAATCTCTCTTGTCCCATCCTCACTCATCCCATCCACCACCAAAACCTCCAATCTATCCTTTGGATAATCCTGAGCAATAATAGAATCAAGGCACTTGCCAATGAATTTTTCCTCATTTCGACAGGGGATGATGATAGAGACAAATGGTAACATAATTAAAATTGTTTTAACTGTCTATCCAAAATTCTTTTTATATTATTTCCTAAATCTTCAATGAAATTTGTATCTTCAATTAACCCTTCCAAGTCATACTTCACACTTCTTGGGTCAACTTTTTTAACAATTTCAAGAAGTCTCTCTTTAAGTTCTATTTTACTTTTAACTCCTTCAATACACTTTAGATTTGGCTCTATTCCTTTCTCTAAGTACCACATCAAGTCATAGTAATCTCTTCCCTTAACTTTCGCTAAGATTTCTCCTTTTTTGTTTGTTCTCTCCCATTTTCTATATAAAATTGCTCTTATTTTAGTTGCCATTAAGGTTGATAAATCAAAAGTCCTTATTAAAACTGACTCACCAAACTTAAACAGTGGTAAAATTTCAATTCTATATTTCTTACAAAATCCAAAACGATGAAAAATTTCTATTTTTAAAAATAAAAATTCTGATTCTGACCTTTTGGCTAAATCTAATTTATAAAGAATTGGAAATTTAAGATAGATTCTAAATTTTTGAATTTTCAGTCCAATTTTTAACCCTAAATTTTTTTCAAAATATTTTTTTAAATCACTGCCTAAATTTTCAAAATTAGTTTTTCCTTTGATATCCACAAAATCTAAATCTTCTGAAACCCGAGGTAAATTAAAACAGTGTCGCAGGCAAGAACCACCATAAAAAACCAAATCTTGATATTTTTTATGGGAATATAAAAAAGATAGAATTAATACCTGGAAATACTCTTTTATTAAATTTCTCTTAAAGGTATTGGTTGTTTCTTGCCTTTCTTCTAATATTTTCTTTATAAAATCCAACATATCTTGTAACTCAGCCACAAAGGCACTAAGGCACTAAGATTATAGAATAATTTTTTTGATACCGTTTTTAATGAGTGGTTCGTTAAAATTGGACTTCTTATGTACAGTATATGCAGCATCTACAATCTTTTTAGCAATAAATTCTTCTTTTTCTGACAGGGGTTTAAAATCCATATTACTCCTCTTTGTGTCTTCGTGCCTTGGTAGTTGAACAATTACCATATTCTATTCAAAAAGTAAAGAAAAAATCTCTTTCATTTTTCTTGACCCTTCAAGGTCAACATATTTTTTAAATTCTGCTTTTTCTTTGAAATTTTCTAAATTTAATCTCAGTTCCTTCAGCATCTCTTTGTTTAAAACTATTTTTTTTCTTAAATACAAAAAATCAAACAGTGCTTTTGCAGGACTACTTTTATAAATCAAAAAATTATCTATTTTTTGGGTATCAAAACCCAAAAAAAGTTCATCCTTAATTTTATGATATATAAATATACCAAGATTATTTGAGAAAGTAGCGGTTTTGTTTTTAGTAATCAGAGTAAAATTTTTGGGTATCTCGGTTAAAATATTATTCTCATACAGAACATAATCCAAACTTAAATAAGATGGTGAGTAAATTTTTGTCGCTAAAAATTCTAAGAAAGAAGAAAAACTGTTTTCTTTTTTTATTTTCTCAACAAAGTTCTTGGCAGTGTAATTTCCCTTCTTTAATCTGATGATCTCTTTTCTTTTTGATAGTCGTGATAAGGCAATCCTTAAGTAATTTTCTCTTATATCCAACATCTTCAAATTTTCTATTTTGAAATATGGTAATTCTTTAACCAATGAAATGATTTTTACACTAAATGGGTCTATGTATTTGTTTCTCATAGTATACAATTATTGTATATTATTGGAAACAAAAAATCAAGGCATTTTTCAATAAACTTTTCCTCATTTCTACAGGGGATAATGATAGAAATCTCTGTTTTTAAATGAATTTTCTCATCCATAACTCTAAACAATAGACTCGCCCGATCTTCCTTTTTCTTCATTTATGAGGCTATTTTATTACAACTAATGTCTCAAATTAGCAATAACTTATAATCTTCTCCTTTACCATCTTAAATCTAGGAAGTTGACCAGGAGCTAAAAGGGCAGATAGATCCTTCTCCCAGACCCCCTCTAATTTTTCTATGCTCTCTCTAAGTCTCTCACGGTTAAATTTTAGATTGTAAAGGCTTAATTTTTTATTGATTAGCTCTATATCCAGTTTTTTCTTTCTCTCCAATAGAAACCAGACATCCCATAAATCGCGTGGTTTGTTCCTCACCAACAATGCTCTTAGCTTTTCGGTAAAAATATCCTCTAAGGAAAGGCAAGTTAAACTGAAAGTTGGGATGTCGGGATAAAGATCTCGGGGATAGATAATCTTTTCTTCTCTTTTGACCTTCTCCTTTCTCATACTTACATCAACCCTTATCTTATTTTTAGTTCTATCCCGACCATTATACCTTATTCCTCCAAAACTTAAATCAAAAGTGAATCCAAACCTTAAGAATTTTTCTTCCTTCATTATCCCTTCTATGCCAAAGGTTTTAAGTTCATCTGCAGCCCTTTTTAATCTCTTATAGATATCTTCTCCAGCTAAATTAGAGTTAAAATCTAAATCTTCTGAATAACGCGGTAGTCCATAGACAACTTTCAGACAGGTTCCCCCTTTAAAGTAAAAATCCTGACTATTTTTAAAGAGAAGATAAAGGAAGACATACTGGATATAATCCCTTTCCTGGACGGAGAGCCCCACCCCAAACCTTTTAGCTAAAGTCTCTATTTGTTTTCGCGTAAGCATCAATAAATCTCCTTAAATTCAAAGAGTTCTTCATCCGGTATATTAACATTAACTTTCCAATTTTTATCCCAGACTTTGCTTAATTTTCTACCAGGGTCAAGTTTAACATAGGATTTAGAGATGTGAGATTTTAGCCTTTCTGCTCTTAATCCCATCTTATTCAAAAAATACCCTAAGCGGCAATTCAGGCTTTTGTTATCAAAGAGAGTAGCATAATCAATAATCTTTTTTAAGGAAAGTTTCTCTTTAAAATTGTAGAGGCATTTGAAAACCTCCTCTATCCCCCCACTATAATGAGGTTGGTCTAACGCATCAATTAGCGCCTTTTCTGGCTCAGCCACTAAATAGAAAAGACCCTGGAATTCATTTTCTCGATAGCCAAAAAACTTATTACTAGAAATTTTTATATACTTAAAATGGAATTTCTCAAATGTTATCTCGTTCTTCTTTTTAGTAGAAGCAACAAATATGGTGCGGGGGACCTGTTCGGTAAGTCCATAAAAGTTTAGGGCACTCCAGAAGGAAATATAGGAAGGGATAAGGATTTTTGTGGCAATAAAAAAAGGCTGGCTCAAGACATTGCTGCCCTCAAATCCTAAAAGAAGGTACTTACTATTCTCTACCTCTTTAATGTATCCTTTTTCCTCTAATCTTTTAAAGATTTGTGAAGACTTCAAGGAAGGTATTCTGAATAGAGTGGAGAAGGTCTGAATATTAAAGTAATAAAGTTGTTTCCGAAAAAGAGTGCTTATTATATAATTTGTGGAAAGATTTTGATGATTTTCTACCATAACAACAACCTATTTTATATAATTTTTCTCCTCCTGTCAAATTGAGTATTGTCAGTAATCCTCCAAGAAGAACGCATCCAACAAGATATTCATCGATGAAACAATACCCTTTAATCATCAAACCGGCTGTCCCCACGG
>PFWI01000270.1 GCA_002791075.1 bacterium (Candidatus Ratteibacteria) CG_4_9_14_3_um_filter_41_21
AAATGGTTAAAAAGGTTAAATGTATAAATTCCTATATCATCAAGAAGCATGTTTATACAACGGATATTTCTTCCACGCTCCCGATTTATGAAATAAAAGAAGATACTCTTGAGGCATTAAAGAAAAGCGATAAGCCTGATAACGTTAAGGTGATCAATTTAAGAAAAGGCATTCTTAAGCTCATTGATGATAATCAGAATACCCAGCCATATCTGATTCCGATAGGCGAAAAGGCACAGAGCATTATTGAATTATATGATGACAGGCGCATTACGACTCTCGAGGCTCTGAAAAGACTGGAAGAAATTATCAATGAGATTAATCAGGCAAGAAAAGAACAAGCAGAAAGAAATTTTGACGTTAATACTTTTACGATTTTCTGGCTGTTTAAAAAGAGCGGAATTCCAAGACCAGATACATTAGCAGTAAAGATTAATGGTATATTTGAGGCTTATCCCAACTGGAGATTAAACAGTAAGGAAGCGAGAGAATTGACGACACAGTTATATAAGATACTACTAAAAGAAACAAATAAAATAAAAGCCATTGAGATTGTTGAAAAGATTTTGAAACTGGAGAGAAGATAAAATGCCAATGCTTTTAAGTAAAAATGGAGAACGTCTGGAGCAAGCGACCGAGGCAGAAAAGTTTAAATCTAATGTTTTTGAATGGGCAGAGAAATTGGACGTTGAGCCAAAAGAGGTACATTTGCGTTCTATGAAAAACAAGTGGGCGTCATTGTCACAAAATGGAAGATTAACGTTTAATACGGGACTTCTTGATATGGGGAGGGAATTTTGTGATTATGTAATCGTTCACGAACTGTTGCACATGAAAGTCCCTAACCATGGCAAATTATTCAAAAGTCTGATGTTTGCTTTTTTACCGGATTGGGAAAAATATAGCGAAAGGTTAAAGGTCGATAAGTGAATAAAGTTTTAAAACCAGATTATCTGGAGCATCGCAAAAGAATAAAAGCAAAGTACAAGAGTGGTGGAACAAAAGGATGGCTTGATTATGAAATATTGGAATTTGCTTTGTCTTTTGCCATCCTCAGAAAAAACACTAAGCCTATTGCAAAAGAGTTGTTGTCTAAGTTCAAGATAATTAATGGAGTGTTAGATGCTGATAGGAAAGATCTGGAAAAAATTTGTGGCATTTCCGAACATACTGCCTTGTTTCTTAATTTCTTAAAGGATGTTGCAATAATTTACCTTGAGAAAGGACTCTACAAAAAAGATTTAGTTTCTTCGCCAGAGGTTGTCTATGATTATTTGAAAGCTTCTTTAAAAGGAATAGCTGACGAAGAGTTTAAAGTTATGTTCTTAAACAGCAGGAACCGTTTGCTGGCAATTGAAACTATGCAGAAAGGAACGGTTAATAAATCAGTGGTGTATCCCAGAAAAATTGTTGAAGGGGCGCTACACAATCATGCAACAGGCGTTATTATTGCACACAATCATCCAGGAGAATCTTTAAAGCCATCGGAAGACGATTATAAGATAACGAAAGCCATAAAAGAAGCACTCAAGACAGTGGACATTGTTTTATTAGACCACATTATAATTGCTGGAAATGGCTATTTCAGTTTTAAAGAAAATGGCATTGAAATATTATAGATTTTGAGGTAAAAAACAATTAGCTGATAAATAATTTCTTTTGGTATATTATAAAATAAAGGTTCACCTTTCATCGGAAAGATGAATTTGTTTGCATAAAAATTGAGAGTGTGATATAGTATTTAAAAGTTTCGTGAGTTGATTTGACGTCAAATTAATTCCGTGGGATAATAAAAACAGAAAGGTTTATTAAGTTATAAGGTTAAAACTTAAGGAGACAAAATGTTTGTTAGAGGCAAAGCTAATGATGGATTGAAACAAGGGATAGAAACCTGTGTTAAAATGTTTCGGAAAGCCAATTATATAAATATAGTTGCTGGTACACTTGATCCTATTTTTTATAACAATGAAAAAATAAAGGCAGTTTTAGAGGAAAAAATAAAGGCAGGCACAAAGATAGAGATAATAACTGGTCCAGATTATAATTCAGAAGTTGTAAAGAAATTGAAAAAAAGGGCATTTGGAATAAAGTATTATACCTTGGATGAATACCCTCCAAAACATTTCATGGTAACAGACAAATATGTGCGAATGGAGGAAACTCATGAAAAGGGAACAAAAGAGAGAAAGGCTATTTTTGTATATGGAGGGGAGGCAAGAGTTATTTCAAATATAGCCGAAAGAAAATTTAAAGAATTGAAGAATAAAGCAATACCACTAAATTAATGAAAGAGTTGCTCATTGCGTTAGGAACAATAGTTCCTACGATAGGGACTTCAGCTATTGCTGGAGTTAGCATATTCTTTGTTTCAACTAATATAAAGGATTTTTATCATTGGTTTAAAAGCACAACCTTTTTCATCAACATAATGGAAGTTTCTACTATCATAGTCCTTGGTTATGTTATTATCATCGATTTAACGAAACAAAAATTTAATATTTCAACACTTAGTGATGCAGTTATTGCAGCAATAGGTATGGCTACAATCTTATTTTTTATAGAGTATTTGAGAAAATATACATATAGAAAATTTTCTATTGAGCGGTTTAAAGAAGTATAGTTTTACTTTTTAAAAAATAAAAAGGTTCACTCTTCCGATGAAAGGTGAACCTTTCCTTTATCTTCTTTTCGTAAACCCAGCCTAACAATTCTTCATTCCACCTGCATTAAACCAATTTTATATAGGATAACGCGTTTCAAAAAAAGAAATTGTATAAGTTGGGTACATCGGTTTGACAATGGGGTATAATTTAGAAAGGAAAAATGGGTGTATTTTTAAGGGAGAAGAGAAAGAGAAAATTAGACAAGGCCCAAGATTTTCTCTGCCTCTCCTGGATATACCCCCTCTTGGTCAAAAAGATAGCTCTCGAAATTATTTAACCTCTTGATTTGGTTTCTGACTATATCCAGTTCGGCTTTTGAGAGTTTAACCTCTTTAAGTGTCTTCAAATATAAATCCCATACCTCACTGACAAAACCTTCCGGGAATATTTCTGTGGAACCCCATTTATCATCAAGGGATAAACACCCTTTCACGATTTCATAGCATATACTCATGCAGGACATATAATCCTTACTTTTGAAGAACCCCCTTGCCCTCTGGAAAAAAGAATCGAGTCTGCGGTATAGGTTTTCAACAGAATTTTCCCCCATTGAATCCGCTGTAAGCAAATTCCTAATTTTTTTACTATATTCAATCGCCCGGTCAGATTCATTGCCCAATTCACTCTCAATAATATCTCGTGCCTCAGAAACAGAATTGAGAATGAGCTCAACTATCTCTATGAGTTTTTCCTTTGAAGTATTTTGCAATTTGCGAATTATTCCTTCAAATCCCTTAAACCATTCTGGATGTTTTTCATAGGCCGCGGCTACAGCTGCTACATGTTTACAACTACCGCCAAAGTTTGCAAAAGCAGGGCACGAACAATATTCCGAGAGTTCTTTATCTTTAATAGAAATTCTTACACGATATGTATTGGTTCCTAAAACCTGCGCCTCCAAATAATCCTTTGTCTTCCGACAATTAATCATGCGGGAAGGATTCACATAAAAAGATGGATTTTTTGAAGTTGAATGCATTTTATTGCTCCTTTTCTTTCTTTGAAAGTTTCTCAGACCTAATTTTAAAGTCATCTATTTCTTTATATTCTTTTTCAGTCATTTAAGTTTTTTCCGACCACCTTTTCGGTTCCAATTGCCATCTGTTTTTATGTAACGTTCGCACCACTGCCGTCAACCTTGTCACTTCCCAGCGATAGTATCGAAGTGGGAAGAAAAACTGGGGAGGATGGATTCGAACCATCACAACGGGATCCAGAATCCCGGGTCCTACCGTTAGACAACTCCCCACATTAAATCCTAAATACTACCAAACATTTTAGCCACGAATTAACACGAATAAAAAAACAATATTCACCACAGAGGCACAAAGAC
>PFWI01000176.1 GCA_002791075.1 bacterium (Candidatus Ratteibacteria) CG_4_9_14_3_um_filter_41_21
TCCTTTTAGCTATGCTTTCCTCAAAATCTTCCTCCTCCATCATTGAGAAGGAATTGAAAAAAAGCAAAGCCCCAATCAGCCAGGAGAAGAAATAATAACCACGAATTTTCCGAATTTCACAAATTGTTAAAGAGTAATAATAAAAGGTCATTGCGAGCGAAAGCGAAGTCCCGAAGGGATCCCTTTGGGACAATCTCGCTCGGGATAAACTCCGCAATCTCATAAGATTGCCACGGGACTTCGTCCCTCGCAATGACACTTCGTATCAGTTCTTAATTTGATTAATTTGTGTAATTCGTGGTTACAGGATATTGTTTTTAATGAAAAAATATTCTTTTTTATTTTTTTGCCTTATTTTTTTTCTCGCCGCCGGATGCCATTCTAAAAAACCCTCTTCTAATCTCCCTGAAAAATTGAAAGGTAAATACGGAGGAACGCTTCTTTTAAGCACTACCTCTGACCCAAAATCCCTTAATCCGATTATGGCTAAGGAAACAAGTACTACTGCCATAACCGGTTTTCTTTTTGAAGGTTTAACCCAGACCGATGGAGTGACCACCAAGGTAAAGCCGGCTTTAGCCCGCAGTTGGAAGAAAAGCGAAGATGGACTTATCTGGATATTTAATTTGCGCGATGACGTTTTCTGGTTTGATGGAGAAAATTTTACCGCTGATGATGTTATCTTCACTTATAATAAACTTATCTATAATCCTGAAATTCCTACCAGTTCCCGCGATATTCTTGCCATCAAGGGCAAACCTTTTTTAGTAGAGAAGGTTGGTAAATATCAGGTGCGCTTTAAGCTATCTTCTCCCTTTGCCCCTTTTCTGAGAGTGCTGAGCCAGGAGATTTTACCCGGGCATATTCTGGAGAAAACGGTAGAGGAAAAGAAATTTAACTCTACCTGGGGAATTAATACTCCGGTCTCTCAAATCGTGGGAACCGGTCCTTTTAAATTAAAGGATTATTTCCCGGGGCAAAAAATTGTTTTGGAAAGAAACCCCGATTACTGGAAGAAAAAAAATGGGGAAAGGTTGCCTTATCTAAGCAAAATTATTTTCTTAATCGTTCCTGACCAGAATGCTCAATTATTGAAATTTCAGGCCGGAGAGATTGACGCTCTTGCAATAAGAGGCCAGGATTATTCCTTTTTGAAAGACCAGAAGGAGAAAGAGAAAAATTTTTCCATTTATAATACCGGTCCGTCTCTGGGAACAAACTTCTTAGTTTTCAACCAGAATCCGGACTCTCCAACTTCCCCGGTTAAACTAAACTGGTTTGCTAACCGCAAATTCAGAGAGGCAGTCGCTTATAGTCTTGACAAAGAAAGCATTATTGGAAATGTTTTTGCCGGGTTTGGCTACCCGGAAGATGGCCCAATGAATAAAAGTTGCGGTTTTTTCTATAACCCTGAGGTGAAAAAGCATTCCTATGATTTAAGGAAAGCAAAAAAACTCCTGGAGGAGATCGGATTTGAAATTAAGGATGAAATGCTTTATGATGACCGGGGGAATAGAATAGAATTTTCGATACTCACTAACAACGATAACTCAGAAAGGATTAATGTTGGCAATATTATCCGGGATGAACTCACCAAATTGGGAATGAAGATTCATTTTGTCCCTTTGGATTTTAATACCCTGGTGAATAAACTGGATTCTTCTTTTAATTGGGAAGCGGCTTTAATCGGGCTTACCGGAGGTATAGAGCCGCATAGCGGAAGAAATGTTTGGGCTTCTTCGGGGCAACTTCATATCTGGTATCCGAGACAAAAAAATCCAGCTACTCTCTGGGAGAAAAAGATTGATAAAATCTTCGAAGAAGGAGTAAAAGAACTTAACCCGGAAAGAAGAAAGAGGCTTTATGACCAATGGCAGAAAATTATAAGCGAAGAGTTACCTTTAATTTACACGGTCAATTCTGCCAGTCTTTATGCGGTAAGAAATAAATTTGAAAATTTACACCCTACCAGTTATGGCGGTCTCTTCCATAATATTGAGGAAATTTATCTAAAGGAGTAAGGTGATGTATTCTCATTATCAGGAAAAAGAAGGTTGCACCTCTCTCTCTCTAAAGAGCTAAAATCTTTAAAACTGATTGAATTGGGGCTCGTTTGTTTGAAGAAGAATTGGTACCTTTGCAGAAAAAATAAAGGGCCAAGAAACCGTCCTGGTAATCCTGGGAGGACAATGCAGGATAAAAACAGGAAATTATTCCTTTCCTCTTTTAGGAAAGAGGAAGGACCCTTTTGCCGGGAAGGCCACCGCTCTTTACCTTCCACCCTATACCAGTTATGATATTATCGGAGAATCTGACTGTGAAATTGCGGTTTGTAAAGTGAGAGCAAGAAGAAAAGGTAAACCTATTCTGATAAGTCCGGATAAGGTGAGGCTGAGAAAAGCGGGAAAAGATAATTTCAAAAGAGACGTTTATGATATTGTTGACGAGAGAATAAAAGCTGAGCATATTGTTGTTGGGGAAACCATTAACGAGAAAGGCAATTGGAGCAGTTATCCTCCCCATAAGCATGACCGGGACAATCTTCCTCTTGAGTCAAAGCAGGAGGAACTCTATTTCTTTAAATTGGAACCTCCCGATGGTTTTGGAGTGATACGACTCTATAATAAAAAAAGCGATAAGATTTTTACGATTAAAAATAATGATGTCATAGCCATTCCCCGGGGCTATCATCCTGTCGGGGTGATTCCGGGATACCGCATTTATTATCTCTGGATTTTAGCCGGGAAAAAAAGAATTTTAAAACCGAGCGATGACCCGAAATATAGTTGGGTAAAAGAGGAGGGGTAAGAGATGGCTGAAGTTTCTTCGCTCAGGCTTTCTTATTCCTCCCCTCAGTCATCTCTTAGTAGCGGTGCGATTTATCGCACGAAAGATACAGAGGAACATGAGTTGCCTTGTCTATAAGAACTGAGGAGAGAAAAAATGGAGAAGGTTTTAGATTTGTTTAGTTTAAAGGGCAAGAAGGCGGTAATTACCGGTGGGGCAGGTATTCTGGGTTCAGCGATTGGCAAAGGATTGGGAAGAGCGGGGGCTAAAATTGCGGTTTGCGATATTGCCAATACGGATAAAATTATTGAGGGCCTTAAAAAAGAAAAAATAAAAACGAAGGGTTATTATATGGATGTGATGAATTTCGAAAAAATAAAGACTTGCTGTGATAAAGTGATTAGAGATTTTGGCCGGATTGATATTTTGGTCAATTGCGCCGGGGGTAATCTCAAAGAGGCTACTACTTCAAAAGAAATTTCTTTTTTTAACTTGCCTTTATCCTCGTTGGAGAAAGTAATCGGGCTTAATCTTTTCGGAGGAGCAATTCTCCCTTCCCAGGTCTTTGGAAGAAATATGGTAGAGAATAAAAAAGGAGGTTCCATTATCAATATATCTTCAATGAATGCTTTTCGCCCTTTAACCAGAATACCGGCATACTCAGCGGCTAAAGCGGCTGTAAGCAACTTTACTCAGTGGTTAGCGGTCCATTTTGCTTGCGAGTATAATAAGAATTTAAGGGTTAACGCGATTGCCCCCGGATTTTTTCTTACCGGTCAAAACAAGTATCTTCTTCTCGATCAAGAAAATAAACTAACCCCCCGGGGAAAAACAATCATCAAACATACGCCCCTGGGGAGATTTGGAGGCCCCGAAGAATTGATTGGCGTTTGTATCTGGCTGGCTTCCGAGGCCTCAAGATTTGTAACCGGAGCAGTAGTTCCTATTGACGGAGGGTTTAACGCCTTTTCAGGAGTTTAAGGAGGTTCGGAAGTTTCCTTCAGCGGCACGTTGGTTTGCCCCAGCGAGGCAAACTGCACTCTGTAAATCTGCTCGCTCGTCCCTTTGGAACACCGTGCCCGCGAGCATCTTTAAAGGCACGCTTAAAGTAAACCTCCTCACCTCAGTGTATTAAGATTAGGGCTTCACGAAATTAGTTATTTAAAGAATTTCCCTCTCCCCTTTGGGGAGAGGGTTGAAGGGTGAGGG
>PFWI01000195.1 GCA_002791075.1 bacterium (Candidatus Ratteibacteria) CG_4_9_14_3_um_filter_41_21
GTTGGGAGTATATGCAGAACGTCTCTAAAATGAAGGATATGGATTTGGAGCAATTGGCTAAGATGAAGAAGGAAGACTGGCATATCAACTGCGAGTGGTTCGTAGGGGCTCCCGGGGTAGCTCCTGGATTGGGCTTTCAAACCACATTTAAGGCAGAAGGTTTTGAGAGATATCCGGGTTTTGAGAATTTTGATTCTTTAAGAGAATATCTTCCTTACGCGCATAAATACGGAATTAAATTGTTAGTTTATCTGAATATGCATTGGTATTCTTATGAGTTTGCTAAAAAACATCCGGATTGGGAACAGCTTATCTCTTCTGCTGAGCCCTATGGAAAAATACATCCTCTTTATGGAAATGGAACCACTTTCTGTGTCAACTCTCCCTGGAGAAATTGGGCATTTAGACTGATTAAAGAAACGATGAAAACCGGGGTGGATGGAATTTTCCTTGACGGTCCGGTAGTTTTTTCTGATTGCTGTTATTGCCAATACTGTGAAGAGAAATTTAAAAAAACTTACGGAGAAAATCTCCCGGAAAAGGAAGATTGGCAAAATTTCTTATGGAAAGATTTTATAGAGTTCAGGCGAGATTCTTTAGCAGAATTTTTGCGAGACGCCCAAAAGGCAATGAAAGAAATAAATTCAGAAGGGGTAATATTCTTAAATGCCGGCGGCTGGCAGCCATCCGGTTGGAGAGTTGCCCGGGATATTGAAAAGATGCAGGATTATCAGGACTTTAATGGCGCTGAGGAGTTCTTTCATCCCAAAGCGGAAAAGAGTATTCTGGCTACCTCAATGATGGCAAAGTATCTAACTGCAGGGATGAAGCCGGCGGTTGTCTTTAACCATTATGCGATGGGTAGTTGGCATTATATTCCTCTGATGCCTTTAGAGATAAAATTGGCTTTGGCTCAGATAATCGCCAATAGAGCCAATCCCTGGATTTGTGTTTTTGATCCTCTGGCTAAAAATATTGGGGAAAAGGAACCGGTGGCCGAAGTTTTGGGATTTGCTGAAGAGAATGAGGAATATTATCTTAAAACCTCTTCTTTAGCTAAAGTAGCGGTCCATTTCTCTCGCCAAACTTCCACCTATTACCTTTCTCAATACACCTCCCTTTATAAGGATCTTGGAACCGGTAAGGAAGAGGGGTTAGTGCTTGACCAGGGCACCGGTAAATTGGTGGTAGACTGGGAAAGGAGAAAATCAATTAATGAATCCTTGCTTCATCATTCCTACATCGGTTGCTATTTATCCCTTATTAGAAGCCATACCCTCTTTGATATCATCCTGGATAAGAATTTAACATCAGAGAAACTTAAAGAATATGAAGTTTTGGTTCTTCCCAATAGCGCTTGCTTAAGTGAAAATCAAAGAAAGGCAATAAAAGAATTTGTGAGGAAAGGAGGAAAATTATTTGCCTCCTTTGAGACCGGCTTTTACGACGAAAAAGGAAATTTGTTGGAAGATAAAGAATGGAAAGAGTTTTTGGGAATTGAAGAGATAGAGGACCTTTTTCCTCCCATGGTGGGAGAAAACTATATGACCGCTACAGAGGAATTTGCTGGTTTTCCAAAATCTCAATTGATCGAGAGACCAATCCAGACATTAAAGGTAAGAGCAAAAAAATCAACAAGAACACCTCTTTTTTATTTGAAACCCCTTCCCAAAATATATATGTCCCTGCAAGGAGTTTCTGCCTCTCCGGCATTGCTCATCAGCAAATATGGAAAAGGAAAGGTCGTTTATTCACCTTCTCTTTTAGAAGCTTTCTACGGAGAATACAGAATAGAAAGTACCTCTCAATTAATAACTCAGATAGTAAAAATGCTTTCTTTAGAAGAAATAATAAAGATGGATGCTCCCTCCGCAGTAGAGATTGAGGTTTACGAACAAAAAGACTCTTCCCGCTACATTATCCATTTAATCAATGCTACCGGGGATATGCAAAGACCGATAAAAGAGATTATTCCGGTTCGCAATATCAAAATTTCTTTGAAGGTAAAACAGGCAAGAAAGATTTATCAACTGAACAATAAGGAAACCATTCCTTTTGTCCATGAGAAAGAAAGAATAGAATTTGTTATTCCGGAACTAAAATTGTATGAGGTAGTGGTAGTTGAAATATAAGGGGAGTAGGATTATGTCTAAATTGGCGATTTTTGGAGGAGAAAAGGCGGTAAAGAGCAATGTAGAGGATATCTTCACCTGGCCGATTATCACCAAGGAGATTGAGGGGGCGGTCCTGGAGGTGTTGCGTGCCGGAAATATGTCTGGGATCGATGTAACCAAGAAGTTTGAGGAGGAATATGCTGTCTGGCATAAAATGAAGTATGCTCTTGGTCACAGCACCGGCACCGGCGCTTTACATTCTGCGATGTTTGGCTTAGGAATTGGCAAAGGGGATGAAATAATCTGTCCTTCTATCACTTACTGGGCTTCGGCTCTACCGGTATATTCCCTTGGCGGAACAGTAGTCTTTGCCGAGATTGACCCGAAGACCTTATGCATTGACCCGGATGATATTGAGCAAAGAATCACCGAAAGGACAAAAGCGATTATGGTTGTTCATTATTGTGGCTATCCCGCAGAGATGGACTCCATTATGGAAATTGCCAGAAAGCATAATCTTAAAGTGATTGAGGACTGCTCCCATGCTCATGGTGCATTATATCAAGGGAAGATGGTGGGAACGATTGGGGATGTATCGGCCTTTTCTCTTATGAGTGGTAAATCCTTCCCCTGTGGTGAAGCCGGGATTATGCTGACCAATAACCGAAGGATTTATGAGCGAGCCCTTGCCTTTGGTCATTATGCCCGGCATAATGAGATTCAATTAGAGGATATTAAAAAAGGTTCCGGTCTTCCCTGGGGTGGATATAAATACAGAATGCATCAGCTTTCTTCTGCTGTAGGAAGGGTGCAGTTAAAACTTTATCCAGAAAGAATGGCAGAAATTGACAAAGCAATGAACTACTTCTGGGACCTTCTGGAAGGAACCCCGGGAATCAAAGGACATCGTCCAAAAAAAGGTTCCGGAAGTACAATGGGTGGCTGGTATGCACCTTCCGGTCTCTATCGTCCTGAGGAATTGGAAGGTCTCTCAATCAGCCGATTTTGTGAGGCGGTAACTGCCGAGGGATTTGCTACCTCTCCTGGATGCAACAAACCTTTGCATCTCCACCCAATCTTTAATACCATAGATGTTTATCATCAAGGAAAACCAACCAGGATTGTTAATTCTACCTCTGATATAAGACAACCTTTGGGAAGTCTGCCGGTCTCAGAAGGTATTCAAGAGAAGGTATTTCATATTCCCTGGTTTAAGCATTATCGACCAAAAATCATTGAGGAACATGCCGAGGCATTTCGCAAGGTGGCAAAAAACTATAAAGAACTACTTGCTGAAGACAAAGGAAATCCAGAAGAGCTTGGTGGCTGGGGACTAACTTTTAGGGGGCAAAAATGATAATAGATTGTCATCATCATCTTGGTGAGGAGCCTGATTATGTTGAAAAACTTGTCCAGGAGTGCAAAAGATTGAAGATAGATAAGGTCTGTCTGATGGGACTACCTGATTTTGAAGGTTTCTCCACAAATTCGCAAATCAAAGAGGCGATAAAGAGATACCCGGATTTCCTCATTGGGTTTGCGTTTGCCGATTTAAGAACAATTATTCCTGACGACATCAACAGATTTAAGGAGAAAAAATTTAGCGGTTTAAAATTCATCTATCCCCCGGCCAACTACGATACTGAGAAATTTGACCGGGTATACCAAAGAGCGGAAGAACTGGAAATGCCGGCGTTATTCCATTTAGGGATTGTTGCCCGGAATGAATTGCTAAACCCGTATCGCATCAGTTCTAATTATATGAAACCAATCTATCTGGATACCCTTGCCAGAATTTTCCCCAAACTTAACATTATTGGCGCACACTTAGGAAACCCCTGGTATGAGGAGGCAACAATGGCAGCGCGCTGGAATCCAAATCTATATTTTGATCTGAGCGGCTCTACCTTAAAGAAGAAGACACCCGAATTTCTGGGGAATCTCCTCTGGTGGACACCACAGACGCGCTACCGTGACCCTGAAGGAAGGTATGCCTGGGAGAAGATTCTTTTCGGCTCGGACGTCCCCTATAATGAAATTGAGGAGGTGATGGCAGATTATAAAAGGATCTTGAATAAATTGAAAATTAGTCAAGAAATTCAGGATAAGATGTTTGGCGGAACTATGGCAAAGATATTAAAACTATAGGGACGCTGTGCGACGAATAAGGAGCACGAGATAGCGTCGGGTGTCCGCCAAAGCAGTAGTGGCGGATGAGCACCCTGACCGACGACTGAAAGGAGGAGTGATGAAGATAAGTATTACGATTTATAGTTTGGCTCAATATTTTTCGGCAAAGAAGATGACGGTGAAAGAATTTATTGAATATGCAGGCAGAGTTGGTTTTAAGGGAGTTGATTTAGGCTATTACTGGGAGGACAAAAAAAGAGAGTTTGCCGAACTCTCCACTTGGCTGAATGACAATAACATTGCTCTCTCGGGATATATCGTGGGAAATAACTTTGGCTCGGTGGTCGGAACAGATAAGGTTAAAGAAGAAATTGCTAAAGTAAAATTAGCGATTGATGAAGCAAGGCAATTGGGAGCAAGGGTACTGAGAGTTTTTGCCGGAGAGAGAGAAGACCTAACCTGGGAAGAAGGAAGTAATTTAATCTGTGATTGTTTAGCCGAATGTACCGAATACGGAAAACAGAACAATATCGTATTAGCCCTTGAGGACCATGGAGGTTTGGCCGGCACCTCAAGCCAGGTTCTTTTCTATCTTAACAAAATAAATTCCCCCTTTCTCCGGGCAAATGTGGATATTGGTAATTTTTGGTCTGAAGGAGAGATACCTATAGATGGCGTAAAAAATACCGCTCCCTATGCCGCAATGGTTCATGTTAAAGACTTTAAGAAAATAGGAGATAATCTTGAGTCAGTTCCCGTGGGACAAGGGGATATAGATTTTACTGAATGCTTCAAGATATTAAAAAATGCTGGTTATAACCTGAAAAAAGCGTGAAAAACGATATTTTCCTTAACAATGAATAGCCGGATTGCCTTGTAATTACTATGAAAATCATCTATAATGTCA
>PFWI01000114.1 GCA_002791075.1 bacterium (Candidatus Ratteibacteria) CG_4_9_14_3_um_filter_41_21
GTCAATCCCCTTGGCATACCCAGAAATCACATTCTCGCCTTGCATTGCCAATTCCGCCGCAAATTGTTTTACCATTTTCACACCTTCACCGGAAGCATTTCTTGAACCAACAATGGCAATACCCTCAGATTTTAACAATGAGAGTTGTCCTTTACAAAACAGAAGAGGAGGTGCACCATCTTCCATAAGTTTCAAAACATTTTTAGGATATATCTTGTGATCAAGGGATATTATCTCGACTCCGTTATCTTTCAACCTTTGATATTCCTCATAAGCCCAACCGGCCTTCCAGTTCCCCATCAGTTTTTGTTCAAAGTATAAAACATTTAGCTCAATAAATTGAGCAACTACAATAAGTTACGAAGATGTAGTTGCCTGATTTATCAGGCTTTGTTCATTAATTTGCATTTAGCGTTCTTCTTTATTGGACTCCAATAAATAATTGATACTGAGAAGATTCTTTCGTTCTTCGTGATTTTTAAATGGTTTGGTTTTATCCCAAATCTCAATCAAAAAATCTAAAAATTGCTCGGTCTTTTCTTTATCAGAATGCATTTTTATAAGAACGTCAACTGCCCAATGAATATGTTTAGGAGTTCTAATTCTTGACCATTTATCTTTGTTTTTCTGGCGATATTTGATTAGGATATATTAGCTGATGGTTAAGCCAAGAGGATATGGTATCCTCTTCTTTTGCCTTCTTAATTTCTGATAGTTTCCGCTTAATTTTTTTAAGCATCTTGGGAAATATCTTGGGATTAATCACGTTCATATCTACCCATAATCCATGTTCTTCGTCTCCTTGTCCAAATTCATAACCAGCTATAATAAAAATTTCACCATTCTTTAGAGTAAACTCAAGTGCACCCCAGCCTGTACGATCTTCTTCCGAATTTCTTTCCCTGACAAACAATATTCCTATTTTATTCGCTCTTTCTATAAAATGTTTTTTTGTGGTATCCATAACTACCTTCCTTTCTGACAAAGAAACTCAAAATCTGAATTCTGATTTGTGTTCATAAAGACATTTTTCTATAAGCTTTATGATTTCGCTAAATTCGTCTTCAGCAATATTGTCCCAATCTTCTTCAGAAACTGGTCGAATTTCCCAGCCAAAACCATAATTACTGTTCTGGGCCGACCAATAATATTTCTTATCTTTATATTCGACTCTCCCACCAGCCAGCCAATCATCAAATTGGCCACGATGATATTGGGAATCAATAATTATTTTGATCATAGTTTTTACTTCCTCCTTTCAATGATTCCAAATTGCTCTCGTTGGCCATTATGAATCAAAGCAGAGTTGTAAAGATCTTCTAATTCTTCGTAAAGTCTAAACAAAAATTTATCTTTGAAATTTCTAAACGGCGTTTGATTGATATATTGGTCAAATAAATTCTTTTCTTTTGTACTTGGTCCAATAATAAAAAATTGTGCAGGAAATCTTTTTGGTATCTTTAACAACCTATCCAAACCAGATTTTACTCTTGTTGTCTCCTCTATTTCAAAAGCGTAAGCTGGAAATAGCCCGTAATCATCTTCGTCAAACCATAATGAATCTATTTCTCTAATCTTTGATAAATTTGGACCTCTAAAAATATCAGTGCAATCAGATACAGTTATATACTCCCCTAATGGCTTATCTTGAAATTTTCTGATGGTTTGATCGTGCGGTGGTGCGTAGGTTTCGTATCCATAAATTCTTCCGAGCGTTACCAACATTCCCTGTGCAATCCCATGATCAATTTCTGGTTCTTCAGTAAAACCTTGTGCCTCGGGCTTTATTGAAATTTCTTCTACAACTTTATAAATACCACTTCTTTCGGGTGGCACTGGCACAAATATTTTATACTGTCTTACAACCCTCCGAATGGTATCCCGCCAAGTTGGATTAGTCTCAGTCTTAGGATAATCTTCTACGATTTTATTAATTTCAGAGAGATGGCCTTGTCCACCTAATTTTAATAAGGCATCTTTCACAACATCTTTCCAAGTTAGTTTTTGCTTATCCATTTTTACCGCTGTGAATAATAAGTTTCTCAATATATCTAAAAGTAACCCCATATTTTCGGCCGATCTCTAAATCAGGGGTTCCTCTTGCCTTCTCTTGCAAGATTATCTCTTGAAGCTCTTTTTCGGTTTTATGATTTTCCTTGTCCATTTCTTTTTATGAGTTTATCCCATTGTTTTTTGTAGTAATATTCGCTCTCTATCTCCCAAGATTCTTCCATATCTTTTTACTCTTTCGACATCTGTATTATGAAAGAGATTATTTATACTGTTTTCATAATCCTTTACGATAATATCCTGAATGGGGCAAACTCTCTGGTTTATCTGGTAATCCTTCAAGAAATATTACATCAGATTTATTATTAAAGTATGCCTGGACAGACTGTAAAAATCAAGCCTGGATTCAAAACCTTACTCCTCATCATATCGTGGGTATTGTTCAGGAGATTCTCCTTTCTTTCCTATAACCTTTGGTTTACGAGGTTTAGGTCCTTTAAGACGAATATCTTCCAATTCCACTCGGAACTTCCATTCATCACCATAGTCAAACAGGTAAAGAATATTCTGTTCTGCAAATAAACCCAATTCGCCAATACGAACTTCATCTACGTGTGGACCTTCATCGTCAAAAGGAGAAGTGAATCTCTCGTGCGACCAACGTTTGCCGTCCATGAAAAAGGAATAAAGATGGTCATCATCGAAATCATAGGTTTCTTGAATAGCGCCGTGTAGATCCAATAAGGTGTGATTCGCCGATATCTCTATCCGTCGCCAAAGGTCTTTAGCTAAGGAAACTTTGAAGATATATGTCCCGTCTACAAATTTGATTCCCTCTCGAGGCAAACTCTTTTGTAATTCTCCCTCAGGAAAAAGCGGAATAAAAGGCAGGAAGAAAGGGTTTTCATCAGGCAATGGAGATCCAGGTATATTTTTCCATTCGCCAGATTTACGTCGACTGGGCAAATTCCAATAAGGCAACTTCCTTGCTTCCTTTAAGATTAGGAACATCCTCACCCCAAAAGCTGAAGGTGTTATTGATTCCGCTTGGAAATAACGTTTAACCCCATACTGTTTGAGCGTATCCTCATCGCGCGTTACATCCCAGAAACCGAAAAAGGAAAAATAAAGCAAGAAGTATCCCCAATCCCAGAATATCCAAATCAGATTGGGAATCTTCCTCTCATCTTTTAGCCGAATTTTCCTCCCTGCTTGTTGTTTACTCATATACTCCAAAACTGCAGGGACAGTATCTATAGGCGAGTGAGCATGGGTTCCCTGTAATTTTTCCCAGTCAGCATCTACCCAGAAAGTCTCCAACAGGAAGAAATACTTTTCTGCGGGTTTTAATTCTTCGTATATCTGAAGACGTCCAGTTGGTTCTAAAACCAATCTCCTGCCCTTTTTAGAAGTTTTCTGGAACAATTTTCCTGCCAAAACCAAATAATAAAACAGGTGCAAAAGAGGATAGGAAGGTTGCTCGGTTCGTGAAGTACTATCCGGGAGGGGATAAGTCATCATTTGATTTAGTTCGTATAACTCTTTCCCAGATATGAACTCGTTGGTCCGGGTTAAGACAATGTGGTGACCGATTAAGTAATGAATAAATGTGGCAAAATCCTGAAGAAGTGGCGTAGGTTCTGTTTCGCTAATAGTTAAAATAGGCAAAATTGTTTTTTCATTGTTCATTTTTTTCTCTTTTGTTTTACATTCTCAACTTCGCTCTTGCCCTCTTCATAATGATTATTCATTCTCTCCCCGTTGCATCATCTTTTTCATCATCTCCTGCATATTGGGCCCTTTCACCTCTACCTTATCCGGGTCAAATAGGTCATCGGAAAGCCCGCTGTTTATCTCAAGGGACTTGATAAATGAAGTATATAAAGGACTGCCATCCATACTGATCTCAATTCGGTAAGGTAGTTCCCAACCACCCTCTATCTTTCTAAAAT